>JAUSPR010000219.1 GCA_030655715.1 Thermoplasmata archaeon | reverse complement strand
CCTCGTGGACTGCATGGTGGCACTACCGGGACAGCTGTTCTACAACACGCAGATACCTGCCTGCCTCTGGTTCATTGCCAGAAACAGGGATAACACCGGTTTGAAGGACAGGCGCGGAAAGGTCTTGTTCATCGATGCCAGGAAGATGGGCACACTGACAGACCGTACCCACAAGGAACTCACAGTTGATGACATCAAGAAGATTGCCGACACTTACCATGCCTGGCGGGGAGATTCTGCCGAGGATTCCGAGGTCAAGGAATACGAGGACATTCCCGGATTCTGCAAATCAGCCAGTATTGAGGAAGTACGCAAACATGGGCATGTGCTGACGCCTGGCCGGTATGTGGGCGCGGAAGCAGTGGAGGATGACGGCATCCCGTTCGAGGAAAAGATGAATGCTTTGACCAAGCAACTTTCGGAGCAAATGGCCGAAGGAGAGAAGCTGGACAAGGAAATCAAGAAGAACCTGAAGGTGCTTGGGTACGAGGTATAAGATGAACAAGATGAAGGATATGGCCAGAGCCGCCAACCTGGAGATTCCCACCTTTGAAACAAACGGCATATTCAAGACTACTTTCTTTAGACCGAAAATTGTTAAACAAGAAACTACCACAAAGCCATCACCGGACTACCACAAAGTAATCACAAAACTATCACCAGACTACCACAAAGTAATAACAAAGTTATCACCAGACTACAATAAAACTACACTAAATATTCTCGAATTAATAATCGAAAATCCCAAGATAACAAGGAAGGAACTTGCCGACAGTCTGGGCATGACCAGGGATGGCGTGCAATACCACCTTGAAAAGCTGAAGAAGGACGGCATCATCAAGCGCGTCGGCGGAAGAAGAGGCGGGCACTGGGAGGTTTCATGAAGTTAACTGAACGGGACACGAAGCTGTTCTACAAGCTCAACTGGGCGGTACTGCATTATGTAAATCAGAAGCACGGGGTCATAAATATCCTGAAATCGGCGAACTTCGCCGAACAGAGTCTCGAAAAGGTCGACAAACTTTTCAAGATAATTTTCTCGCAGCCCGACCTAATCGACCGTTTCGTGGAGGAGAATCCGGATGGCCTCAGTGCAGAAGAACTGAAAATTGTGAAAGGATGGAAAAATTTCAGGACTGGCCGGTACATAGTCATGAAGCATACGAGGACTCATTCCGCTTTTATGGAAATCGGCAAAGAGACGAAGGTCTATGGCGTGGTGGGGCTACACAGCGAGATTTCAGAGGTGGCAGGGCCGAATGTGCCAGTCATGGTCGAGACCTCCTTGCTGCCGTTCAAAGGCCGCATAGTGTACTGCGGGTTCATGTTCTCGGGTAACGTGCTGTTCGGGAGCGGGATCAAGAGTTCGTTCCAGGACGGATACAGGGAGTCGGTGGCCAAGTACGGGGTGATAACGTCCCTGGACGTGCCGGTGCAGAAGCTGCGAAATTCGGACGAGGAGCTTGTGCGCTTTTATTCGGCAAGCGAGGCGAGCAGGGCGCAGTACGCGACGGAATTGAAGGCGCTCCTGAAGGCCCATCCGGAACTGGTGAGCGTTCATTACCAAGAAATCGGGAAATCGAACTCCCGCCGCCTGGCGCGGCGCCTTTCCACTATCGGCGTGGAGAGCGCCTGGTTCGCGGTGCTCGAAGACTCGGTCATAGCTTCCAGCGAGACGGAGGACGAGGCCAGGGAGCGCGCGGAACGCCTGATCCCGGAGGGCAGGAAGGGCCACATCTATGTGTTCAGGCACCGGAAGAAGCCCATAGCTGGCAGGAGGGCGTCCCGATGAGCGCGAAGGGGGTGGGGCATGGGGGTGAGTGGCGAGAAGTAAGCTTAGCTGAGATAATCGAGATAAAGCATGGCTACGCATTTGCGGGTGATTTCATTCGTGATGAAACCCCGGGCGACATCTTACTAACTCCCGGTAACCTCGTTATTGGAGGTGGTTTGAACAATGAAGAATGAAGAAAAGTTGGCAATGCCTGACCAATATCCTGAACTGTTGAGAGAGGTAAAATCCTGTATTCGTTCATCACGAAGCAGAGCAATGCTTGCGGCAAACAAGGAACTGGTTCAAATGTACGGGGAAATCGGACGTTTGATTGTCGAGAGACAACGGGACAAAGGATGGGGAAGTTCAATAGTGGAGAGGCTTGCCAGTGATATTCAATCCGAATTTCCCGGGATAAAAGGATTCTCCCAACAGAATATCTGGCACATGCGGTCATTTTATCTGGCCTGGGCCGGTGGAACCGAAAATCTCCCACAGGTTGTTGGAGAGTCGGTGCCAGAATATCTCCCACAGGTTGTTGGAGAAATTCCATGGGGGCATAACCTTCTACTGCTTTCCAAATTGAAGAAATCATCAGAGCGTATCTGGTATGCACATAAGACTGTCGAGAATGGCTGGAGCCGTGCAGTTCTGACCGCGCAGATAGAGAGCAATCTTTATGGACGGGAGGGACAAGCTATCACTAACTTTGAAAAGACACTGCCATCCCCCCAATCCGATTTGGCTCGACAAACCTTGAAGGACCCGTATATCTTCGATTTTCTAACCCTCCCGGAAAGAGCAGTGGAACGGGACCTGGAGAATGCCCTAATCGACAATATCACTCAATTTCTTCTCGAACTGGGTGTGGGTTTTGCTTTCCTTGGCCGGCAAAGGCAGATAGAAGTGGAAGGGGAGGATTTCTATATCGACCTGTTATTTTACCACATTCCACTGCGCAGTTATGTTGTGATTGACCTGAAAATGGAAAAATTCAAACCCGAGCATGCGGGGAAGATGAATTTCTACCTGGCGGCAATCGATGCACAATTGCGGGGGAAAGGCGATGCTCCCTCCATAGGCATAATCCTCTGCAAGGAGAAAAAACGTATGATAGTCGAATACGCCCTGAGTGCGACCAACCGCCCTGTCGGCGTGGCAGAATGGACCCTCACCCACAAGCTTCCCGAGCATCTGCGGTCCGAGCTGCCCAACCCTAGAGAGATAGAAGATGCAATGAGGAGAAAAATAGAGGAGGCGGCGGATTGAACGATTGTCGATTGAGGGATTGGCCGAAAACAAGCACCAATCTACAATCGTCCGAGCCGGTCAGGGGGACGGAATGACCGCAGGCGGCACGGAGGACGATGCCAGGGAGCGCCTGGTCCCGGAGGGCAGGAAGGGCCACATATGGGTGTTCAGGCACAGGAAGAAGCCAGGGAAGGGCAGGCGAGGGGAGGCGGGACATGAATAAAAAAACAACAATGACAACCCTTCCGGCTTCGTATGTGAATATCCTTGAGAATCTCAAAGAGAGAATCCGAACCGCCCAGGTCAAGGCCATTCTATCAGTAAACCGGGAACTCGTCCAGTTGTATTGGGACATTGGCAAGGCAATCGTGGAACGCCAGCGAACCGAGGGGTGGGGTTCAACTGTTGTGGAATGTCTGGCCGAAGACCTGTCACGGGAATTTCCAAACGTTTCCGGCTTCTCTGCCCGGAACATCTGGCGCATGCGTGCCTTTTACATTGCGTATACCGTTGAGGTCGAAGAACTGTCGCAGCTTGCGTCAGAAATGGACGGGAAGAATCTGCCGCAGGCTGCGGCAGAAATTCCATGGTTCCATAACATAGTGCTTCTTGAGAAGGTGAAGAATCCTGCCGAACGATTGTGGTACGCCCGTCAGACTGTCATCAATGGGTGGTCG
>JAUSPR010000214.1 GCA_030655715.1 Thermoplasmata archaeon | reverse complement strand
TGAGTGCTGCATCTATGAATTGCCTTGCCATTTCTGGTTTCAGAAAAACAATGTCAACATCCTTGGTTGAGATTTTTGCGTTGTGCTTGATCATTGCGCACCCCCCGACCAAAAATGCTTCCACGGGAGCAACCAGATTTTCTGATATGGCCAGCATTGCCTTGTCCAGATGCCCTTCTTCGAATTTTGTTTTTTCAGCCATGCAGATTTCCCTCCACTTCCATCTGTATACTGTATTTCTTTGAATATTCTTCCAGTTCTTTATGAGTGACACTACCGTTCCCGATACTTTGTTGAATGAACTGCTTGACCCTGGGATTAAGCATGTCCATCTTAAGAGCCTGTATCAGTGCTTCGGCCTTGGATATTTCAGATGAAATTGGTGAGTAATGATAATATTCATTCCGAGAGATTATGTCAAAATTGAGTTCCGCCAATCTGCTATATGCCGCTGGCTTGTAAACACCGTCAGAGATTTCTCGTTCAATGGAGAATATATATTCGTCCCTTTGATGCCAGACGAGAGTGCCATCTGGATGTCGCTCTTTCAAGTGTGACAGGTTACGGTGCTCAGCGTATTTGTCTGCAAAGGAAATTATCACCTCATGCCTGGTGTTTAATGTGTACGTCCTTCCTCTCAGCACCACGAGCCCCATCTGCCTCCAGCCGCCAAGTATCGCCTGCACAGTTCTGGGGGATAATCTAGCCCTTTCGGAAATCTCCTTGGCACTATATCCGGGTTCCAGCACCAAGGGCATGATCTTTAATCGCGAACCACCAATGCACTTATAAGAATTCATGATAGCTTCTTCCCGTAATAGCTTGGATATCTCGTTGCCCAGGGGGGTTCGGGCAATGTGCAAAATTGTGACATTTCCTTGATGCTGGACATCGACAAAACCCATTTGCTCGAGGTGAGTGATACACTCTGAAATGTAGCTCTTTGATTTTTCAAGAGCTTTAGCTAGGGCCATTACCGACTTGACATCGGTGCTTATGGTCTTGAGAATTTTTAATTCGGTATTATTTACACGTTCTTTGTACATATCAACGTAATAATGGCGAACAAGTATATAAATAGTTCGTTAATTTTGCGTTATTCAGATAGATGGTGAATTCAAGAACACTCATTAGCCCCGCTCAGACACTTCTGAACCTCGCAGGAGTGGGCACGCGCCCCATACCTTATTTTTTCAACGTATTGGCCAGCACCTGGTTTATCGTGGATGAAAGGGTATCCAGCCTGAACGGTTTCAGAACATAGGTATTGGCGCCCAACTCCCTGGCCTCCTTGGCCGCGTCCGAATCCGAGGTGATGAAGATGAGGCACTGTTCCGGGTTGATGCGCCTTATATCAAGCATCGTGTCGATGCCGTTCTTGCCTGGCATCCGAAAATCCATCAAGACTATGTCAGGGTATTTGTCGAATTTTTTGTAGATTGTGATTGCCTGGTGGCCATCAATGGCTTCCGCGACAAGTTCATGGTTCATCATCACCAGCATTTCACGGTACATGTCAAGCATGGCCATGTCATCATCTACTGTGAATATTGTCGCCATCACCAGCACCTCCATACAAGCCTGCTAGGATTATGAATAACTCTGAAAAACATTTGTCTGGTGTCGATGTTCTCACCTTGGAGAATTGTTAATTCGTACATCGTGAATTTGATATTATAATAACTCGTATTTAATATTATCATGAGTATGCTCACAATCCAGGCAAAATTTCATAAATAATATATATTAGATATTTAATTTTCAAAACTATTGAAATGTTAATTCGAACAGGCAGATGTCATCCCCGCCCATTATTGATTTCCTGTGGTCGAGCGTGGATTCAATTCCGGTCTTGCGCGCGAATCTGGCTATGGCACATTTATGAGCCAGGCAGAAAAGCGGGTTCGGACCCATGGATTCCATCCAGGCACATCTGGTGTTCTTGAGAACAACATGTTTTCCGGTTATCTCGTATGTGAATTTCAAATCCATCAGGTTGAAGAACTTGCAGAGCCAGTTCGACATTGTCTCGATTGTCAATTTCTCTTTTACGAGAGGAGGCAGGAATTTGTCAATAACCTCTCTCTCCAACATGTCAGAGAGTTCCTGGATATTGCCGGCGCTTTCTCGATTCAGACGGGTCACGAGGCCGAGGAAGGCTTCCCGGATCTGATTCTTTTTTGCTTTCTGGTCCGCCAGAGCCACTTCGATGGCATTGAAAAGCGCGTCCATCCTGAACGGCTTCATTATGAAACTGTGCGCGCCCTGGCCGATTGCATATTTGGCTGCCTCAAAGTCCGCGGTGACGAAGATAACACATTGAAGGGGATTCATCAACTGGATGTTCTTCATCGCAGTTATGCCATTGCTTCTGGGCATCCGATGGTCCATGAGTATGACATCTGGCTTCGTCTCCAATGTGCAATAAATCAGCAAGGCCTCGTCACCGTCGGATGCCTCGGCTACCACTTCGTGATTGCGTATCTCGAGGATGTTCTTGTAGACCTCAATTATGGAGGCCTCGTCATCCACGAGCATCAGCGTTGCCATCTCAGGAACCCCTCCTGAGTATGACTATGAAATTGCTCCCCTGGCTCGGATCACTTTTCACACGGTTCTTGACAGAGATGCTGCCTCCGTAGCTCTCGATTATGCTCTTGACTAGCGTTAGGCCAAGACCCGTGCCCCAAATCTCGGGATGAAGCCGCAGGGAGCGATCGAATATCTTCTGTTTCATTGCTTCGTCTATTCCGGGGCCGTTGTCCTTGAACTCCAGTTTCAGGAAACCGGATTCATTTTCGGTAATCAAAATGTGAATATCGGGAATCGAGTTCCGGTTGAATTTGATCGCATTGGTGATAAGGTTGATGAATGCCTCCAGCAACAGCCTGTTCCCTATGACGACACCATCGAGGCATGAATTGGTTACATTGATGTCGATGGTCCTTCCCGGAAACAAGGCACGGGAGCGTATAACAGCATCGTCCAGCAGCTCCAGGGCATTGACCTTTTCGGTCATCAGCTCGCCGCTTTTGATCGCCTGGAGCTTCTTCATGTTGAGAATGAGCGTGGCACTGCCCGTAATCTGATCCAGGGCGTTCTTCACATACCGCTCGCTTTTTCCCGACAGCTCGCCGGAGAGCAGCAAAAGTTCCAGGTTGGACATTGCCCCCTGGTTGAAGTTATTGATGTCATGGCTCATCAGGTCATTGTAGAACTCGGCGCGCTCGAACTCCGCTTTCAAATTGAGTTCCAATTGCTTTGATTTGGTAATGTCCCGGATTATGCCCTGGTACCCCCGTATCTCACCTGACTGAGACTTTCTGACAAAGGTGGTTACCAGGCAGATTAACTGCGAGCCGTCCTTCCTTTTCAGCACAATCTCAAAATCCCGAATCCGGTCATTTGACCCGAGGGTCTTGAGCAAACGCATCCGGTCCTCTTTCCTGACATAGGTCGATTCGACGTTTTTCCCGATTATCTCATCGGGCGAATACCCCAGGAGCTCGCAACCCGCGTTGTTGATGTCCATGATTATTCCATTGCGGTTTATGATGTAAACAGCATCCAGCGATTCTTCGAATAAAATCTTGAAACGCTCTCCGTCGTACAGCATGTCAATCTCATCATCCGAGAATTGTTGTTTGGGCGGGGCATTCTCTGTTTTGGGATTGCCAGATTTTTGCTTCTTCTTGCCACTCGCGACCATCAGGCTGACCTCCCTTCAACTGGTAATCGGATTATGAATTCAGTTCCTTTGCCTTCCTTGCTCTTGACCTTTATCTCGCCGCCGTGGTCCTTGACCAGAGTCTTCACAATGGGGAGACCGAGCCCAAAACCGGTGGTCTTGGTGGAGAAAAGAGGTTCGAATATTCGCGACTGGATTTCCTCGCTCATGCCTTGGCCCGTGTCCTTCACCGATAAATTCACGAAATTATCATTTATTCCGGTGGTTACCGTCAGAGTGCCACCATCCAATGACATGGCATGGCAGGCATTGGAAATCAGGTTGCCCAACACCTGATTCAGTTTTTCCACGTCAGCCTGAATGACAGGGACAATCTTGTGTAATTTCAAATCTACCTTGACATTTCCAGGTATCCTTTCTGTTCTGGAAAAAAACTGCGAGACAATCGTGTTCATGTCCACATCCTCCAGAATGTTCGGTTTCTGTTTGCTGAAACCAAGCATGTTGCCGATTATGCGGTCCGAACGTTCCACCTCACTTTCCAGGAGGTCCAGCATTTTGAATGTCTTCTCATCCATGTCAGGGAACTTCGTCTTTAGGTAATACGAGACACTGTTGATAACCGTGAGGGGGTTCCTCAGTTCATGGCTGACGCTTGCGGCCATCTGGCCGAGGACGGCGAGGCGCTCCTGTTTCATCAGTGAAGTATGAACCACCTCAAGCTCTCCGGTCTTTTCATCGACCAGCTCCTGGAGATTCTCCGTGAGGTGTAACAATTCATTGTCCGCGGTAATCTTGTTATAGGCAAATACAAGGTCTCCTGCTATCTCTTCGAACAGCGGAACCTCAACCCGGTGAATGTACTGGTCCGATTCGATGCAGGCAATGATGACACCCATGGACTCGCCATCCTGGTTCAGCATGGGCACGATTATCGATTGATGCTCTGAATCATGTCGGCAGAAGGCGCAATCATGGCATTGGCCCGGGTCAAGAATCAGCGCATAGCGCTTGGCAATGGCCTTCTTGACGCATGACGGGGCATCCCCGCCGGTTTCCGGCGTGTAAACCCAGGAAGCGGGCTTGTGCTCGCCCAAGTGCGCCCTGGGCACGATGGCGTCTTTAAGCGGGTCGTAAAATGCGATTGACACGTCGATGTATCCCCTTATCTCGAGCATTACCTTGCAGGCTTCGTCCAGGAGCCGGTCGAAATCATCCAGTCGGACAATGGCCTGGTTCAGGTTCCTGATGACCAGAAGGAAGGAATTGAGATTCTCAATTTCGACCTCGTGATGCTTCCGGACGGTGATATCCTCGGCAACATTGATGAATCTGTTTATTTCGCCGTTCTCGTCCTTCACTGGGAAAGCAAATTCATGGATCCACTTAACTGTGCCATTGCATATTATTCGATAATCAATCTCGAAATATTCGCCTATATCTGCATGCTCCTCGAAGGTTTTTTCGACCATTTCCAGGTCGTCCGGGTGGACAACCGTCTTCCAGGAAAGCCTGTCCTCGTAGATGCTCTCGATGGATTTGCCGAAGACCTTCTCGTAGGCAGGGCTCACATACAGCAGTTTCTTGTTCTTCCAATCGGTGAGCCAGAACACATGGTCGATGTTCTCGGCAAGCTGGCGGAACTTCTGCTCGCTCTCGATTATGGCATCCTCGGCCTTCTTGCGCTTGGTGATGTCGAGGAAAAAGCCTAGGGTTCCGATGAGTCTCCCTTCTAAATAGTGTGGGACGGCATTCCCTTCGACATAGATTGTTGAGCCATATTTGGTTTTGAATTTAGCCCCTATCTGAGTGAGCAGGTTTCCAGATATGGCCTCGTTGAATAGTTGACTGCAATGTTCCAGCGAATCCGGATGGATTATGTCAAAGAGCGTCAGCCGCTTCAGTTCTTCTTCCGAATACCCCAATAAGTCATGCCAGGTTTTGTTCACAAAAAGGAACTTGCCATCCAAGGCAACGCTTTGTACAATTTCGGGGGTGTTCTGAATGAGAGTCCGGTATTTCTCTTCGCTCTCCTTCAGGGCTTCTTCGGCTTTCACCTCAACAATGGCGTTGGCGATCTGGTGGGAAACCAACTGCAATATCTCTTTATCATTCTCATTGTAAGCTTTTGGATTGGTGTAGCTCTGGACCGCCACCACACCAAAGACCTCATCGCCGAGCTTCAGTGGTGCCCCGAGCCAGATTAGCGGGCGGCCTAATTCCTCTCTGGTAACGATCTCGCCCCGGGAATTGAGGTCGGCGAAGACCTCCCGGTCAGCAAGCAGAGCCTCTCCGGTGCGGATAATGTAGTGACTGTTGGTTTTCTCCGCCGAAACCACTTCGTACTCATCTTGCTCGTCAACGTAGTAGGGAAAACTGAGAGTGTGAGAGTCTTTATTATAAAATGCGATAAAAAAGTTTGTGGTTTCGAGTATCCGTGACAGATTGCTGTGGATGATAGGGTAGATATCGTCGAGTTTCTCGCAGGTGTTGATCGAGTTGGCGATGTCGAGCAGGACTCTCTGCAATTCCTCCGCTTTCTTGCGCTCGGTGATGTCCATCCCGGAACTAAGCGTACCGATAATATTGCTGGCATCATCGCGAAGATGTGTGCTTTCCCAACAAATCAAGCGTTCTTCCCCATCAGACCTAAGAACAGGATTTTCAAATGATGAAACCGGCTGGAGATCCCCATCCAATATCTTTTTGGAAACGGCCTTGACATCGGCCCTCAGCCGTTCGGGGATGAAATTATCAAACCAGTCCTTGCCGACAATCTCATCAACAGGCAATCCGAGGATTTCTGAAGCTTTATCATTGGCCAGGGTCACTTTTCCTGCGCTGTCGATGGCGATGAACATTGTCCCGGCGATCTTGAGATATAACTCGGCCTTATCCTGCTTCAGTGGCTCTTTAATTTTAACATTTTCGTTGAGATTAATATTGGTTGATTGGATAACTTTCTTTTTCTCAGATTTCCCCTTCGTTGGCCTTACCATTGTATTCATCCTCACAACCCCGCAAAAAACCCATTTCAACCATGGGGCGATAACAATTATATGTCCAATTATCATATGTTGATATTACATATAAATAATTAACTGAGACATTATCAATTGTTTATATTATAAGTTAACGTTCCTACCCCAGCAGCCAGTAATTGATGGACACCGCCGGGCACCATTCCAGGAACTCCGGCTCGGAGGAATTGAAAGGAACAATCTCGGCGACATTCAACCTTGCCGGCGGCCAGCAAAATTAAGTATGGACCCTGAAAACCTGTGGATATCAAACCTGATATTCACCCGCGCGGTTTTATAAAACGCTTCTACGCTGTACATATTTGGTGTAGGATGACAGAACCAGTGAACCAGGTATTAGCCAAGGCCCTCAAGATGGAGCAGTTCAGGTACAACTTCTTCTCTTTGCTGGAAGAACATGCGGATGATGCTGAAAGCCGTTTGATGTTCCTGGAGATCGCCAAGGAAGAGGAGAAACATTGCGATATGTTCATGCTGGAATTGGAGATGATGGGCGAAGAAATTGCTGATGAAACCGATTACAAGCCAGAGGGAGCATTCGGCGTGAGCGTGACAAAAATAGTCAGGAAAGGGCCTTCGATGGTCCTCCTCTACGCAATCCTAGTGAAGCAGAAGATTATTGATTTCTACATTGCTTCGGTGGATAAAAGTGATAATTCATGGACAAAAATGTTCATTACCGAGCTAATCGGCCATGAAGAAGAACATGTGCTGATGCTGAATGAAAAGCTTGTAAAGATCCAGAACGCGGCTTGAAGGCCTGGCGCCATTCATGTGTTTTATGAAAACAAACGGTAGACATGTATCTGCGGTTTGTGCGGTTCAATTTACGGCTGGATAGCGAGAGCTACACTTTCGCCGACCCCCTCACCTCACTTAAATACTAACAAAACCTAATTGGAATTATGAAAGTCCTGCTTGACACAAATATAATAATTCATCGCGAGAGAATCCAACCTCTTGAGAGAGATATCGGGAAATTGTTTTTCTGGCTCGATAAATTGGGATGCAAGAAATACGTGCATCAGGTTACGATTGATGAAATTGGCAAAATGCAGAATGCAAAGAGATTGGAAGCATTTGCCATCAAATTAGAAAGCTATAACTTACTTCCGACTACCGAAAAACTAAATCCGGCACTTATTAAAATCATGGAAAAATTCGATAAAAATGAAAATGACAAAAATGATTCCATTCTGTTGAACGAGATATTCTGTGGCCACCTGGACACCCTGATTACAGAAGACCGCAACATACATACAAAAGCACGTCAACTCGGCATAGAGAGCCGTGTATTCACTATTGAAAGCTTCTTGGAAAAGTCAATGGCCGAGAATCCGGACCTCATTGATTACAAGGTGCCAACAATCAAGCGCGAGTATTTTGGTGATATTGATGTCGGGGAGGTTTTTTTTGACTCATTTCGAGAAGATTATGATGAATTCGACAAATGGTTTGCCAAAAAATCCGATGAAACCGCTTATATCTGCCACCAGGAAGGAAAAATAGTCGCCTTCCTGTATCTCAAAATCGAAGATGAGAATGAGCCTTATCCAGAAATTCAACCGACCTTTGAGAGAAAGAAACGTCTGAAGGTAGGAACTTTCAAAGTTGAGCTGAATGGCTATAAATTGGGGGAGAGATTCATTAAAATTATTTTCGATAATTCTTTACTCCTCAACGTTGAAGAGATTTACCTCACCATCTTCCAAAAGCGCGTCGAGCATGAGATGCTCGAAGCATTAATTGGAGATTATGGATTCAAGGAACATGGTACCAAAATTTCAAGCTCTGGCGAAGAAGTTGTATATGTGAGAGAATGCCAGACAAAAGCAAACAGAGAGAATCCGAAATCCGCTTTTCCATATATGTCAAAAAATGCAGAAAAATACATAGTTGCAATCTATCCTGAATACCACACCAATCTATTTCCAGATTCTATTTTAAATACCGAGTCACCATTAGATTTTATTGAGAATGAACCGTTTAGAAATGCTATTTCGAAAGTCTACATTTCTAGGTCATTCGAGAGGGATTTAAAATCCGGAGATATTATTGTATTTTATCGAACAGGTGGGTATTACAAAAGTGTCGTTACCACGCTTGGAATCGTGGAGAACGTCCACACTCAAATAAATGATTTCAACCATTTTGCCAGCTTATGCAAAAAACGCTCTGTGTTTTCTGAAGAAGAGCTGAAATTACATTGGGATTACAATATACGTAACAGACCGTTCATAGTAAATTTTCTATATGCATATTCCTTCCCATCTCGTGTGAACATGAAAAAATTGATTGAACTAGGTGTGATTAAGGATGTTGAATCAGCACCACGCGGTTTTAAAAAATTAACAGAAGCACAATTTAATGCGATAATAACGGAGACTGGAAGCAATGCAAATATTGTTGTCGATTAAACCGGAATTCGTAGAAAAAATATTCACTGGCGAGAAACGATTTGAGTTCCGAAAACAGATTCCGAAACAACGCTTTGACAAGGTTTTCATTTACGAATCTTCACCCACGCAAAATATTGTTGGATGGTTTAGCATTGGTCGGATAATCAAAGGACATCCAAACCATGTCTGGAAGACCTGCAAGAGTGAGGGGGGAATTGAGGAGAATCGGTACTTCGAATATTGCAATGGTAACGCGAAAATGTACGCTTTCGAGATTAATGAAGTTCATAAATTCAATGAACCGATTAATCCCTTTGAGATTAAAAAGGATTTTGTACCACCGCAGAATTTTGCGTACTTTGAAACAGCCAGCACTTTTTTCAATGAATTGGAAAATTATTCGAGAAGCAATTGATGAACTTTGCACAGAGGTTGCCTATAACTACCCTATCCTTCTCCATAATGAGTGCTCCCCAAAGCTAAAGCATT
>JAUSPR010000212.1 GCA_030655715.1 Thermoplasmata archaeon | reverse complement strand
GATGCTTTGAGATAACCAGACCATATATGTTATTCTATGCGCCGAATCTGATTGCCCAGCATGGTGCCGAGACAATGCTCTGCGGCGGCCTGGGCAGGAAAGCCATCCAAATGTTCGAGGAAAAGGGCATAATGGTCTATTCCGGAGCCAGCGGCACCGTGGCTGACGCCATTAACATGTGGAAAGCAGGTAAGCTCCAAGCCGCGACAAGCGAGACTGCATGCCAGCAACATGCGTTCCGGGGCGAATCTCATGGAGATGGTCCTGGCGACAGCCAATGCAAAGACCATCACGAGCATTAGACCATGAAAATTGCAATAGCAAGCGGAAAAGGTGGTACTGGAAAGACCACAATTGCATTAAATCTGGCACTGAGTTTGGAAAATGTCCAGCTCATGGATTGCGACGTGGAAAACCCCAATTGCCACCTGTTCCTGGCAAAGTCTCTGGAGGAAGTTGAGCCGGTAAATCTTAGGGTTCCGGTCATTGACAAGGCCATATGCACGAATTGCGGGAAATGCGGTGACTTTTGTCGTTATAACGCGCTTGTCACCTTCAAACAAGATACGCTTTTCTTTCCGGAGATGTGCCATGGCTGCGGAGGCTGCACACTTGTATGCCCAGAGAATGCAATATCGGAAGTTCTCAGACCCATCGGCAAAATATATCGCGCAAGCGTGGGAAATCTGGATTTCTGGTCAGGCCTCCTGAACATCGGCGAGCCAATGGCAACGCCGGTCATCAAACGGCTGAAGTCTCATCTGGATGAAACCAAGACCACGATACTTGATTCGCCGCCAGGGACTGCTTGCCCTGTCATAGAGACAATGAACGGCGCTGATTTTGTCATCCTGGTAACCGAGCCAACCCCGTTCGGGCTTCATGACCTCAAGCTGGCCGTGGAAGTCGTTCGCATACTTGATATACCGTTCGGAGTGATTGTCAATCGCGTGGGCGTGGGCGACAACCGGGTTCAGGAATATTGCAAGGCCCAGTCCATTAAAATTCTTCTCGAAATACCGCAGGACAGGCATATTGCCAGCCTGTACTCGGACGGCATTTCGTTCGTTCTTGAGATGCCCGAATGGAAGGGTAGATTCATTTCTCTGTTCGAAGCAATAAAATCGGAGGTGGGCAAATGAAACAGATAGCCATAATCAGCGGAAAAGGCGGCACTGGCAAGACCACGATAACTGCGGCTTTTGCCTCGTTGGCTGAAAATGCGGTACTGGCGGACTGCGACGTGGATGCGGCCGACTTACATCTCATTTTGCAGCCAGATATAAAATCCACCATGGAATTCAAGGGCCTGAAGCTGGCTAAAAAAGACCAGGAAAAATGTATATCATGCGGCAAGTGCCTGGAGCATTGCCGGTTCCATGCGATTGACAGCCAGTTCAATATTAAAGAAACTGGCTGCGAAGGCTGTGGCGTATGTGAATATGTGTGCCCTACGAACGCGATAGAACTAATGGACAGGATTTCCGGTCATGCATACCTTTCGGAAACAAGGTTCGGGCCGATGGCCCATGCGGCGTTGAAAACCGCGGAAGAAGCATCGGGCATGCTGGTCTCCCTGGTGCGAAACAATGCCAGACAGCTTGCGAAGCAGCATTCCAGGGAACTGATAATCATTGATGGTCCACCAGGCATCGGATGTCCTGTTATAGCTGCCATTGCCGGTGTTGACCTTGTCCTGGTTGTGTCTGAGCCCACAGTTTCAGGCGTTCATGATGCTGAAAGGGTGATTGGAGTTGCCAGGCATTTCCAGATTCCGGCAATGCTGCTGGTGAACAAGTTCGACTTGAATTTGGAAATGACTGAGAAGCTGGAAAAGTTCTGCCTGGAGAATGAAGTTTCACTGGCTGGTCGTCTGCCATATGACAATGTAACTACAGAGGCGATGATTGCCAGTAAGACAGTTATTGAGCATTCGGATGGGGCGTTCTCGCAAACTTTACGAGAGATATGGAACCGGGTACTGGAAAATATCTGATATCCTTCAAATTTTCCCATCAAACCCCGACGACCAAACCTTCCTCATCCGGCTTGAACGTATGCGCTGGCTTGCCGTTCTTCTGATTGACGATTTCCTGCTTTATCGTGTCAGCTAGCCTCTTGATTCCGATATCGATATCCTCGTCAGTGGCATAGGTGAAGTTCAGCCTCATGGTGTTGCGGCCGGAATGGTCCGCATAGAACGACGCGCCATGCACATAAGCCACATTGTTCTCCAGGGCATGGGTGAACATGTCCTTCGTGTCAATGTACTTGGGCAATTCCACCCAGATGAACATTCCGCCCTCCGGTTTGGCCCATTTCGCCTCTTTCGGAAAATGCTTGTCCATGGCAGCCAGCATATGGTCACACTTGTTCTTGTACAGCGCCTTTATTTTCTCCAGGTGCTCGTCCATATAGCCCCTGGTGAGATACTCAGCCGCGATATACTGGCCGAAGGTGTTCGTGCAGAGATCCGCGGCTTGCTTCACGATGATGAGCTTGTTGAGTAAATCCTGGTCGGCAATACACCATGCAATGCGGAATCCCGGGGCCAGTACCTTGGAGAACGTGCCCAAGTAGATGACGCGGCCGTCCTCGTCCATGGTCTTCATGGGCTTGACTGCCTCGCCGCTGTATCTTAATTCGGAATATGGTGCGTCCTCGATGACTATCATGTCATATTCCCTGGCAATTTCCAGAAGTCTCTTTCTCCTTTCCAGGGGTATCGTAACGCCGGACGGATTCTGGAACGCCGGAATAAGATACAGCAATTGAGGACTTCTTCCATGCATCTGGAGTAAACGAAGCTTATCTTCCAATAGGTCTGGATCCATACCATTCTCGTCCAGCAGGACGCTTTCCATGACAGCCCCATAGGACCTGAAGGCATTGGTTGCTCCCAGATATGTGGGTGCGCCAACTATGACAGTGTCATCCGGGTCCAGAAATGTCTTCGATATAAGGTCAAGGGCTTGCTGGGAACCTGAAGTAATTAAAACATTCTTGTAGGTGATATTCATGCCCTTCTTGTTCATCCTGTCAGCAATGGCTATCCTCAGTTCCTTCACGCCTTCAGTGGTGCCGTACTGGAGTATATTGGGGCCTTTTTCATCAAGAAGATAGCTACAAATTTCTCTTACTCTTTCGACAGGAAAAGCCCCTGGATTCGGAAGCCCGCCTGCGAATGATATCACTTCCTTTCTTTCGGTGAGCTTCAGGAGTTCTCGTATTTCGGATGCTTTCATCTCCTTGGCATTTTTCGAGTACAGATGTGAAAATTTGCTAACCATTGATATACCTCCCTTGGACATTGGCCGGTCATGTCAAGACCCGCACCTAACAGTAGGCGTTCTTACCTAATATAATTGTCGGAAATAGAAGCAGACAATCCACCGTTGCATACCGTGAATGTATGTACATAGAAAATCGAAGCCATTCTGCTTCGATAGGTCAGGTATGCAACTGCCATATGGTAAACTTCCAGCCCAGAATGAGTGCTCCCCAAAGCTAAAGCATTGGGGTATCCTAACTGCTTTCATCCTGAATGACGTGAAATCGA
>JAUSPR010000199.1 GCA_030655715.1 Thermoplasmata archaeon | reverse complement strand
AGAACTTCCTCCTCAGGTAGTTCATCGGGCATGGATTCCTCGACTGGGATGGGTTCACCGACGGATTCAGGTATTTCCTCGACCTCCGGGGCGTCCTCTGGAACTTCTGGCTCAGAGGAAACATCCTCTGGTACTTCCTCGTCCGTCACCTCGGGAATATCTTCCAGAGACTCTGGCTCAGGAGGAAGCTCCTCATCCGTCACCTCGGGAACATCATCAAGAGTTTCCTCGGGAAGCTCTTCCTCGATAGGCATTTCCTCTTCGGAAACATCCATATCCTCTGGTTCGGGGATATCCTCCTCTGCTTCGGGTTCCTTGGCACCGCCAAGTATTGTTCTGCCCAGGAAGATGCCTAGGAGAAGACCGAGTACCAAGAGAATTACCATGATGCCAATCGCACCATAATTCACACCACCAGTGTCAGTATCGTATTCCACAACATGCCTGAGTTCTGCGATGTTTCCGGCACTGTCCTGAACCTCGATGACAATTGTGTTCATGCCTTGGCTGAGTGTGAGAGTGGTGTTGAAATCACTGGATGACTGCCTGGTGCCAACATCAATTCTCTTACCGTTAACGAATAGTTCGGAACCAGCCTCAACATTTCCAGCCAGGGTGTAGCTCTGTTCATGTGTTTTCGTGCCTGCTGATGTTAGCGATATAGTAGGTGCTACAGTGTCAAGGGTGACATTCTGCCAGTTGTGGATCATGTTACCAGATAGGTCAGTGAATTCAAGGTGTATTGTGTTCCTTCCTTCGGCAAGTGTAATCAATTTCTCGAAGGTGCCATCGCTGTTAACAGCCACAACTGCGCCATTCGCAGTCATCATGCCAGGTTCGCTCATTTTACCGGATAGAGTGGTGTATTGCATGTTTGTTATGTAACCAGTGGAGAATCTGACCGATGTGAACTCAGAGGCTTCGTTGTCACGTATGATGACACGGTAAATTTCCTTTGAATTGCCTGCTGGGTCGGTGGTTTTCAGTGTTAATGAATTCATGCCATCGAACAGGGGAACCAGAATGCTGAAAGACCCATCTTCGCGCAGATTGGACTCGTTTACACTGGCACCTATTAATTTAGGTATTAGACCATATTCAGTGAAACCGGTTATCTCGATTGAATCCTGGTTGGTGTAGAAAACCTCTTCAGATGGATATGTCACTTCGAACTGAGGGGATACACTATCCACAGTAAAGGCCCAATTCAGAATTTCTTCATTGCCAGCCTTATCTTCAATAATAACTATAACACTATGCGCGCCATCAGCAAGAGGTAAGTTGGGCTTGTATAAACCTGTTCCATCTGGATATCCCTTTACCGGTGCAGTATCGTCATCGACTAGTGGGATGCGGATGGAACTATGCGCTGTGACATCAGTTCCATCCAGATACATTTTCATCGTGCTGGACTCAAGTTCACCCCTATCATAATCACTGACAGAAACAACAATATCCGGTCTCCTGTTATTGATAAATGCACCTGATGCTGGTGACGGGTTTGAAAACTCTGGAGCATTTGTGTCAATGGTGAGTTCTATTGGGACAAGCATGCACATTGGTCCATTTCCAGGGCCAATATACAAAGCGCCCTGGAGGGTGCCTGTTGCGCTTCCTGGCAAATTCCAACTGAGTTTAAGGTTTGTTTGATTGTATGGCATTTCAGTCTGGTTGGAGGAGAAGTATCCCTTCATTTCCGTTGGAAGACTGTTTATACCCTTACCATGAACATCGAATCCCGTGCCTTGAACGATGGTGATATCCATGTCAAAGAGACCCGGGTTGGTTGTGAGGGTGAAACCGAATACAACAATGAGATATTTCCCATCAGGCGGCGCAATCAATTTAACTTGCTCATCAGCATCGCCATCTGCATCCATGGCGAAAAACTCATCAGCTTGTACCTTGCCGTCTAACTTCTCACCATCTCCACTGCCATCCAGAAACACTCCAATATCCAAATCTGGAGATGTGTCTTGACCCCAGATATGAACATCGAATATTAGACAGTCCACGATTGTCCGGGTATAAACAGTTTTTCCTGAGGCCAGTTGATCCTCAAAGGAATCGTAATTGGCCCAGTCATCATCGTCCTGGGCAACCGATTGATCTTTGAGGCTTTCTGGGGCTGAAGGTCCCGCGGCAATGCCGCCCACTCCAGACCATTCCAAGTTGGAGTTCATGTTTATCGTGGTTTCACCGACATATTGATTTGTCACTACCTTGACTTCAGTAGAATCAATGTACATAGTGCCCACCTGAGCGGTGAAAGTTTCGGTACATTCAGCAGAACCGTTCATGCCAACAGTGTGCAACCCAATAACATTGACTCCGGGGCTTATTTTTGGTGCCGTTATTTCTTCTGGTCCACCGGTTGTTGTGAAGAAGCCAGATGTTACATCGCTACCGCCGACATGACTGACTGAGTGAGGGCCATATCTATCCTGGGGGAAATTATCATATTGCCAGGTAGGCAATGCATCACGACCTCCGAATACCTGAACATCTACATCAGAATTATCATGTTCCCAGGCTACGTCCACGTACAATCTTTCATTGTCCGTGGGAAATGCGTACTTGCCTTGCTCCTTGACGTCCAGGAACACATATCGCCAGTCACCTTCATTGCCATACCCGCCACGAATCTCGTTGTATCTGAAGAGATCGTCATATGCAAATTTTGCTTCCAAGAGAGAAATGCTCTCGGTGAATGCTACCGAGTGGCTGAATGTGGCAACTGTATTTCCTGCGCTCCAGACAACAGACCAGCCGGTCGGGTCAGGTGTGCAGGTGAATGTTATTGAGGAGGTGTCCATTGCCTCGCTGAAAGTAACCACAATTGTAGATGTCGGAGCAATGCCAGTAGCTCCATTTGTCGGAGTGGTTGATATAATTGTAGGGGAAATTCCAACGGTTGTGAACATCCAAGGATTTGATCTTGGACCTGCAATGAGTGCAATGCCAGTCGCATCGATTCCAGCAGTTATATTGAATGTGTAAACAATGTTCTCAACAAAGGCTCCGGTGTGGCTGTACGTGGCAACTGTGTTACCTGCACTCCAGACAACAGACCAGCCTGTGACTGCTGGCACGCAGGTGTACGTGACAGAAGCGGTGTTCATTGGCTCGCTAAATGTTACCACGATGGGAGCTGTCAGAGCAATGCCTGCCATTCCCTCTGCTGGGTTAGTGTCTACAATGATCGGGGCACCAATCGTGGTGAATGTCCAAGGATTCGGAACTGCGCCTGCTGTCAAATCGTTGCCTGCAATATCAGTTCCAGCGGTTATCTCGAACGTGTAAACGGTGTTCTCATAAAAGCCTCCAACGTAACTGTAGGTGGCAACAGTGTTGCCTACGCTCCAGACAACAGACCAGCTGGTTGGGTCGGGTGAGCAAGTGAACATTACCGATGAAGTGATCATTGCCTCGCTGAACGTCACCACAACTGTGGCTGTCAGAGCAATGTCTGTTGCACCGTTCGCTGGATTGGTGAGGGTTATGGTCGGCGGTACTCCGACGGTCGTGAATGTCCAAGGATTGGGCTTTGCGCCCGCTATCAGAGCGTTGCCTGCTACGTCAGTTCCAGCAGTTATTTTGAACGTGTAAACTGTGTTCTCAACAAAGGCACCGGTGTGGCTGTATGTGGCAACTCTGTTGCCTTCACTCCAGACAACCGACCAGCCTGTAACTGCTGGCAGGCATGTGTACGTAACTGAACCAGTGTTCATTGCCTCGCTAAATGTTACATTGACGGTGGCAGTCAGTGCAACATCTATCGCTCCGTTCGATGGGGCTGTGTATGTTATAGTGGGGGCACCTAGGGTGGTAAATGTCCAAGGGTTAGGCCTTGCGCCTGCTGCCAGTGGGACGCCGTTCGCGTCATTTCCGGCAGTTATTGTGAAGTTGTATACTGTATTCTCAACAAATGGGTTCGAATGAGTGTATGTCGCAATCTTATTACCGCTGCTCCACAGAACAGACCAGCCACCAGGATCCGGTGTGCAGGTGTACGTCACAGTACCAATGTTCATTGCCTCGCTGAACGTCACAACAATATTGGCAGTCAATGCCGCAGTGATTGTTCCGTTCGCCGGGTTAGTGAATGCGATTATCGGCGGGACTCCGACCGTAGTGAACGTCCAAGGGTTAGGCGCGCCCGCTATCAGAGCGTTGCCTGCTACGTCCTTTCCAGCGGTTATTTTGAACGTGTATGGCTTGTTTTCAGTGAAGGGGTTCGAATGAGTGTATGTCGCAATTGTGTTGCCAGCGCTCCAGGCCACGGACCAGACTGTTACTGCTGGTACGCAGGTGTAAGTGACAGTCGTGATATTCATCGCCTCGCTAAAAGTGACTACGACTTTCGAGGTCAATGCAACGCCAGTCGCTCCGTTCGCCGGGACCGTGTTCGTTATGGTCGGGAGGGTTGTAAGGGTCGTGAATGTCCAAGGGTTCGGTACTGCGCCCGCGGCCAGAGGGACGCCGTTCGTGTCGTTGCCGGCAGTTATCTGGAATGTATAGGAGGTCATCTCTGCGAAATTCATGGAATGGCTGTATGTAGCGGTTGTATTGCCAGCGCTCCACACCACGGACCAGCCTGTTACTGCTGGTACGCAGGTGTAAGTGACAGTCGTGATATTCATTGCCTCGCTAAATGTCACTACGACATCGTCTGTCAATGCAACGCCAGTCGCTCCGTCCGCCGGAACTGAATTCACCATAGTCGGTGCGGTAAAGGTTGTCATGAATGTCCAAGGGTTAGGCACTGCGCCCGCGGCCAGTGGGACGCCGTTCGCGTCGTTGCCGGCAGTTATCTGGAAAGTATAGGAGGTCATCTCTGTGAAATTCATGGAATGGCTGTATGTAGCGGTTGTATTGCCAGTGCTCCAAACAACGGACCAGCCACCTGGGTCCGGTGTGCATGCGTAGGTCACGGTTCCGGTGTTCATGATCTCGCTGAAGGTTATCACAATGTCGGCCGCCAATGCAACACCGGTCGCGACATTCGCTGGGTCGGTAACGGAAATTATCGGTACCAGGTCTGCAACCGTTGTAAATGTCCAAGGGTTCGGTACTGCGCCCGCAGCCAGTGGGACGCCGTTCGTGTCGTTGCCGGCAGTTATCTGGAATGTATAGGTCATCTCTGCGAAATTCATGGAATGGCTGTATGTAGCGGTTGTATTGCCAGTGCTCCACACCACGGACCAGCCTGTTACTGCTGGTACGCAGGTGTAAGTGACAGTCGTGATATTCATTGCCTCACTGAAGGTAACAACGATAGGTGATGTGATTGGTACATTTGTTGCTCCGGCTGCCGGGTTGGTATTGGTTATGGTCGGGGGTATTGCGAGGGTTGTGAATGTCCAGGGGTTCGGTACTGCGCCCGCTGTTAGTGGGACGCCGTTCGCGTCGTTACCGGCAGTTATCTGGAACGTATATAGCGTAGTTTCAACAAATGCGTTCGTGTGACTGTATGTGGCGATTGTATTGCCCGCGCTCCAGACAACAGACCAGCCGCCAGGGTTCGGTGCGGAGGTGTAGGTCACGGTTCCGGTGTTCATCGCCTCGCTGAACGTCACTACTACCTTTGAGTCCAATGCAACGCCGGTCGCTCCGTCCGCCGGAACTGAATTCACTATAGTCGGTGCGGTAAAGGTTGTCGTGAATGTCCAGGGGTTAGGCACTGCGCCCGCGGCCAGTGGGACGCCGTTCGCGTCGCTACCACCAGTTATCTTGAATGTATATAGTGTGTTCTCGACAAATGGGTTTGTGTGGCTATAAGTGGCAATCGTGTTGCCGCCGCTCCAAACCACTGACCAGCCGCCAGGGTTCGGTGCGGAGGTGTACATCACAGTACCAATGTTCATTGCTTCGCTGAAGGTGACGACGACATTTGTATTCAATGCGACTCCGGTTGCAGTGTTCACCGGAAGGGTGCTCGTAATGGTCGGTGCGGTTTTATCTGTCGTAAATGTCCAAGGGTTAGGCACTGCGCCGACTATAAGGGCGTTGCCTGCCGCATCGGTTCCGGCAGTTATCCGGAATGTGTATAATGTGTTCTCAGTAAATGCTCCGGTGTGGTTGTATGTGGCAATCGTATTGCCGCCGCTCCAAACCACTGACCAGACCGTTGCTGCTGGTATGCAAGTGTAAGTGACTGTCGTGATGTTCATTGCCTCGCTGAATGTAACAACGACGCCAGCTGTCAACGCTACGCCGGTCGTCAGGTTCGCCGGGTTTGTGGCCGTTACTTTGGGGGCGCCGATTGTGGTGAATGTCCAGGGGTTCGGTATTGCTCCGGTTGCCAGTGGGATGCCGATGGCGTCGTTACCAGCCGTTATCGTGAATGTATAAAGTGTGTTCTCGATGAAATTTGTTGAGTGGCTGAAATTAGCGATCGTGTTGCCTGCGTACCATATCACAGTCCAACCGGTCGGGTCTGGACTGCAGGTGAATGCCACTGTGCCCGTGTTCATCGCCTCGCTAAATGTCACATTGACGCTGGCTGTCAGCGCAATGCCATTCGCTCCGTTCGCCGGGGCTGTGGCCGTTATTTCGGGGGCGCCGATTGTGGTGAATGTCCAGGGGTTAGGCACTGCGCCCGCTGCCAGAGAGAGGCCGTTCACGTCCTTGCCACCTGCTATCTGGAACGTGTATGTTGTGTCCACGACAAACGGGTTCGAATGGCTGTAGGTGGCAATCGTATTGCTACCACTCCACACCACGGGCCAGACTGTCACTGCCGGTACGCAGGTGTATGTGACCGAGGTCGTGTTCATCGCTTCGCTGAATGTCACTACGACATCAGCGGTCATTGCAATGTCAGTCGCTCCGTTCGCCGGGAGTGTGACCGTTATGGTCGGTGCGGTATTATCTGTCGTAAATGTCCAAGGGTTAGGCACTGCACCGTCTACGAGGGCATTGCCTGCGACATCGGTTCCGGCAGTTATCTGGAACGTGTATGTCTCGAGAACAAATGGGTTTGTGTGGCTATAAGTGGCAATCGTGTTGCCGCCGCTCCACACAACAGACCAACCAGTCGGGTCTGGACTGCAAGTGTAGGCAACTGAACTGATGTTCATTGCCTCGCTAAATGTCACTACGATATTATCTGTCAGCGCAACGCCATTCGCTCCGTTCGCCGGGACTGTATTCGTTATAGTGGGGGCACCGAATGTGGTGAATGTCCATGGGTTCGGTACTGCGCCTGCTGCCAGGGAATTGCCCGCTTCATCAGTTCCGGCTGTTATCGTGAATGTATGTAGTGTGTTCTCGACAAACGGGTTCGAATGGCTGTATGTGGCAATCGTGTTGCCGCCGCTCCACACAACAGACCAACCAGTCGGGTCTGGACTGCAAGTGTAGGCAACTGAACCGGTGTTCATTGCCTCGCTAAATGTCACTACGATATTATCTGTCAGCGCAACGCCTGACGCTCCGTTCGCCGGGGCCGTATTCGTTATAGTGGGGGCACCGAATGTGGTGAATGTCCAAGGGTTCTGTACTGCGCCCGCGGCCAGTGGGACGCCGTTCGCGTCATTACCTGCAGTTATCTGGAAAGTGTATAGTGTGTTCTCGACAAATGTGTTCGTGTGGCTGTATGTGGCAATCGTGTTGCCACCGCTCCACACAACTGACCAGAGTGTCACTGTCGGCACGCAGGTGTAGGTCACGGTTCCGGTATTCATTGGCTCGCTGAACGTCACTACGACCTTTGAGTCCAATGCAAAGCCGGTCGCTCCGTTCGCAGGGACTGTGTTAGTTATGGTCGGCGGTACTCCGACGGTCGTGAATGTCCAAGGATTCGGCACCATACCATCTTCGAGGGCATGGCCTGTGACATCGGTTCCAGCAGTTATCTGGAACGTGTATGTCGTGTTCTCAACAAATGGGTTCGTGTGGCTGTACGTGGCAACTGTGTTGTCTGCACTCCAGACAACAGACCAGCCTGTAACGGCTGGCATGCAAGTGTAGGCAACTGAACCGGTG
The DNA here is from genome assembly GCA_030655715.1 of Thermoplasmata archaeon. GTDB lineage: Archaea > Thermoplasmatota > Thermoplasmata > SG8-5 > SG8-5 > UBA147. Next base: position 12,704 of record JAUSPR010000199.1, on the reverse strand, counting down.
TTCATTGCCTCGCTAAATGTCACTATAACTGTTGAAGCTAGAGTAACATTAACTGCTCCGCTTGCTGGAACAGTGCTCGTGATGGCAGGAGCGGTGAGGTTGCCGACCGTAAATGTCCACGGATTTGGCACTGGGCCAACTATCAAGGCGTTGCCTGCGACATCATTTCCCGCTGTTATGTTGAACGAGTACAGGGTGCTGTCAGGACCTCCGAATGAGAAGTCAGGTCTATCTGCACCGATGCTGAAGAACACCGGAATAACATTGCTGTAGTAATAATATTCACAAGTAATGTTCTCTCCTGGCATGAGCGGTGATGAGAACTTCACTATGCCTTTGTCCATGTCCATTGTGTATCTGCCAAATACGTAATTTGCAGTGATCACCACGCCATTTGTCAATATGTCTCCGAATTCAAGAACACCTGTTTGCAAATTCAAAGTGTAATTGTAGTAATCGAACGTCACATCAACTTTATTTCCGGCCAGTAATGGATTTGCCAGCGTTATTATACCCTCCCTGAGGTCAACTAAATATAAATTGTACTGGAAAGCTGCTTCCACTACCTCGTTTGGCCCGAGCGGGTCGGCCAGTGTAATAATGCCAGTTTCAAGGTCGGTGAAAAATTCGGTTATTTTCATGGATACTCCATTTTTGAACAATTTAACAGTATCTGAAATAATGAGGCCGTGAGATAGCTGGCCGACTTGGAGGGAATTGTTGTAGTAAGTATATTTGACGGAATATGTGTGTCCAGGATCTAGATACTGTGAAAATTGAATTTTTCTAGTTGAATTATCTGGCATTTTGAGCATGGTGAAATGCAATCCGTCAATCATCGGAATCCCATTATCAAATACAAAGTAGGTTACGATTCTAAACGTGTCTCGGTTGAGGTTGTTTGGTATAAGCGCATACCAGATGCCAGTATCATTCCAAATGGAGCCATCATTGTCAGCACCGAGGTTGGTGAAGCTGAGGCTGGCCGGTTTGGCAGTGGAATTAAGTCCTTGCACCTCTTCATTATCAGAGACTGAAACCTCTCCGGTCTGGGGTTTCACGACTGAATTGATTGCCAGTGTTGTTGCGCCTGGAACAATGTTCCCATGCGACAGTTGAATTGTGTTCTGCCCGTTTGCTGCGTTAATCGTGGGTTCAATTACCTGCCCGCCTTCTTGAGGCCAGGCCGTACCATTTTTGTAAATAGCAGCCGTGTCACGGACTATGTTCTTGTTGAACAAACTTGTTTTACGTTCGCCTCCGGTTGCGGTGATGACATTCTCTCCAAGCACGGCTTCAGTCTCATTCCATATTGTCATGCCTATGGTATTGTTACCCTTCCTGAAGGTATAATTGCCTGTTGCGATGTTAGGAATGCTCAATTGCCCTGTCCAAGTAGCATTTTCCATTGGAATTCCAGATTCTGTTTTATTAGCACTAACAGTAAGGTAGGTCATGTTGAAATATGGAGCATTCCAAGGCACGAGTGTCTGTGTCTTATTGTTAATGGCTTTGAAGAAATGAATCTGGCTTGTTCCGTCCAATTCATAGTCAACACCCTCAAAGAGGATTGTTTCATTCCAGAAAATTTTGGTTGATTTGGGAACTATATATCGGTTATCACTGGTTACATCCAGGTCATTTGGTTTGGCAAAGGATTCCGGGAAGTCCGCGGTAGGAGTCTGGTCCCACCATCCGAAAGGTACATTTTCCATAAGAACACCCGCTCCTGAGGCAACTTGTTCTTCGTTTGCTTTTCTGTTGATATAAACAGCGCCCTCATAGGAACCGGCATCCGCGTAGCTTGGAACGGAAAGGTTCAAGGTGATTGTGGCATTTGCACCAGCAGCGAGTGTGGTTGGCGCACCGGAGAGGGTCAGCCAACTCCAATCGACCTTCTCGAAGAACTCGAGCGTGATCAACCAGTCATCCAATGGTTCGCCGGAACCGCCAAAGCCCTTTATCTGAACGGCCAAACCATCAGTTGTTCGACCAATCGGATCCCTGTATCTCAATTCAAGGGAGTTCGAGCCTATGACATAGGTCATCCTGTTCTGCTCAGTTGGGAAATCCAGCAGTCCGTTTTCGTTGGCGTCAGTCCAGTCGAAAAGTTCAGCCATATATGTCTGCATGATAGGTTTCCTTGCTGAGGTTGCCGTGACCTTGAGAAGCTCGGTCCCAACCGCGATGAACGGTTCTATGTTCATGATGCCTGGCGAATCAGGGTCGTCATATGTCCTGGTCATGTTCATCTCAATCTTGTAGTCTCCAAATTTGTGGTAAATCGAATCATAAACCTGGATGCTAGCATCAGTGATTGTGTTCATGTTTGTTATCGTGACAGTTTCAGTTGCCGTTTCACCGGGTTCCATTAGCTTGATGAAACCCTCGTATCTTATTCCGCGGTAATCGCCAGGCACCCAGTAAGTCCTTGAAAGGTAAATGCCGTCAACTCCGGCAGCCAATTTGGTAGAACGGTCAGCATTTGACCATCCGGAACCCTGGGTTAGAATGTCGTAATTCATGTTATCGGCACCGGATTTCAGCAGTGATTTGGCTACCGTGATGTCGGGATATGTTCCGGTTTTCTGGTGATATGCGTCGTAAATCAGGGCCAGAATGCCTGCCGTTGACGATGCGGAAACTGCAGGCCCGCTCCAGAGGTCCCATGCCCATTGACCGCCGAACCAGTCATAGTCAGATGTTGTGGCATCCTGGTCCCTGTTCAGTGGTATGCCTCCAAACTGGAAGGCACTTATCGTTATTACATCTGGCTCGGGGTTTCCAAGCATGTTTGGCCCCCTTCCAGACGATGGTAGGATGTCCCCACTATGGGGATTTGGTCCGCTATCAGCATATACTCTTGCCAGCTTGGAAGGCGCTTTAGGGATGTAGCAGCGATAATCAAACATCGTGCCCTGGCCTGCGGTAATCGTTGCCTCGGAGGAACCTGGAGACTGTGCTGTTCCATAGCCGAATCCAGTATCTCCGGTACCAGCTACGAAAGTGACATTCCCATGGGCATAATATTTTCCAATGTACTCAGCTCCCTTGGTATAAACATCCCAACCTGAGTTGCTAACCGGGAAGTTAGAGGTTATTGCTACAATCTGGGCATCATCGCTTGTTCCTATCTGGCCGTCATACCCTTCCACTGCAAAATACCAGGATGCGAACGCACCGCCCCTTATGGATATAAGTTTTGCACCCGGAGCCATGCCCTTCACAAGGGGATTGTCGTTGCCGTCAAGTACGGTGCCGAGACCCGATATGGCTGTGCCAACCTCAGTTCCCTGGGCTGAACCTTCCGCGAATTCACCGAACAGGGCAATCATATCCCCATTTCCAGGAATAATGCGTTTCTCGTTCTCGATGCTGTTCCATTCCCAGTACATGTCCATGTATGGAACCGGGGAAACACCATCAGCTATGAAGTAGGCCATACCGCCGGAGATATCCGGGTAGAATTTGCCGTCTCCAATTCCGCCATCTGAATCTATGTCCCTGTTGGATATCCAGTCCCGAAGCTCTAGCTGGACCCTATTTGAATTGTAGATAATTTCACCATATCTGTGAGCAGGCGTAATCGGAAATTCATCCACTGCGTCGTACGAGTACATGACCGACAGCTCATCGCCGGCCTTCAACCCCTCCGTCAGCGTCAGTTTCCGCGTTGCGGCATCGAACGTGTAAGCCGGATTAACGTTCTCAAGATACGTGTAATTGGCGTAGAATGCCGTGCCTGCTGGCGGATTGGCGTTGTAGCTGAAGTTCGCCCAGAATGTCGTGTTTGCTGGTATTATCTCACCAGATACCGTGTTGTCAAGCGGGCGAATTGAGACAAGGCCAGTGGTGTAGTTGATGTCGTAATCTTCTGGAGAGAACTCGTACCAATCGTTTCCTATTTCGCTGTTGTTCCAACATATCTCGCTCGGACTATTCGGCAATAGCAGCATCTTGATGGGGACGAAGGGCAGGGTGAAATTGATGAAATCAGTCCCATTTATCGGGATAGGGCGTTTGTGCACATAAGTCACGTTGTTCCATTCCCTCATAAAGCTGGAGTGGTTTGTGATCGTTACCTTGCCCGTTGTTTTTTCGAGATTGTACGAAGTGCCATTGAGGTCGTACCAGCCAGCATTTGGCTCACCAGTCGGAATATCCATGGAAAGGTTGAAAAAATCAATGATATTATCGTTTGGCAGCATGAAGCTCAACGGTGTTGGTTCTGAACCGGTCACTGTATATACAGAATTATTTGTGTAATTATATGTATGGGTCAAAGGTCGTTGAACGACAAGCGTGGGTTCGTTGACAGAGCCGTTACCGAGGTAGAAGATTGTTTTCCCAGCATCGGTTGGGACCAATGTTTCATTGGACCAGCGCACCACATCCACATAGTCCTTCATCTGGTACCATGTCCATGTCCCGCTGTTGTTATGCAAAATCGTATTGTTCTCGAATCTCTGGGTTCCCCATCTCGGCCCTATCATCAAGGAATCATTGTAAGCGCCGTACTTTTGCATCGGGATTTCATCCGCGAAGCTCTTGTCGTTGTCAAGGTCCACATAAATAGCATCGTACTTGCCACTATCATAATAGTCAGTGAGCAGTACTGCGACAGGCCGGCCATACTGGAGGTTCATCAGGTTCTGGTCCGGGTGAAGGCCGATTCTGTAATTGCCGCTGGCGGACGGAATCCCCGTGACAACATACTGCGGCGGTGCGTTGATGAAGGTATAGTTCGACAGGGTCGTTGTTCCAATGTCCCAGGCCGCGCCTTCGAAGGCCACAGCCAGATCTTGCGGCACCGAATCCTGGGCATGGGAAACATTGTTGCCAGTGGAGAACAGGATTGAATGAAATGATTGGGCATTTGCCATCATCTCTCTGGGCATGGAGAATTCCAAAAAGTCAGAGGAATATTTCTGGACGCCATTTATCAATTCGAGTGCCACGTAACTATACCCACTCTGGTTGTAGAATATGGTGTTGTTGCTGCTCAGCTTGTAATCCTTGCCATTGTGTGAAACAAAAAGACCATCCGCTGTTTTTATTATGTGGCTACCGGCAGTAGGCCCGATGCCGACCGTTGAGTTGTAGGGGAGGTCTTCAGTCATTGTGACCTCTCTCCAGGAACCACCGAACCAGGAGTAGAAGGTGGCGTTCTCAACAGTGTTGTTATTCGACCAGACTGTTCCATCTGTCCCAATGCCCCAATCCACACCAACATGGTGGAAATAAATGGCATATTCCGGTCTGTGGATAGATGCGGATGCGATGAGGTTTCCTTTGGGGTCTTTCTTGGCACCGCTACCAACAATGTTATCGGTGTCAATGTACAGTCCATAGTTCACATCGAAAGACCTCTTCCAGTTGTCGGTTTCCGGAGTTACATCAAAACCCAGGTACCAGTTTTCGCTGTCTGAGCCCGTGTAAAGGCCCTTGAGGTCCAGTTCGAAGGCACTGATGTCCTCAGCTTTGTCAGAAGCGCGTGATTCATTGGTCTGTTCTTGTGGATAAACCGATTGAGAGGAATGATGAGGGTCCATTTCAGTCCAGAAGTCATTGATGCCATCAATGATGACAGTGTGGTAAATATGGCGGTCAGTTGAACTCATGTTCACGTACCATGATTCCGATGGGTCGAGGGTTGATGCCTGGAGACCGCTTTCAACGAAGGAGGACATTGATGCCGGGTCATAGGCTATCGGATAACCATAGTAAGGAGAGCTGGCATTGGTAATTGTCGCCTGGCGGCCGGCAAGTTCAGGATGACCGAAATCCGTGCCGCCGGTAACCGTGGCAATCTTAACGCCATCCCCCGTATAGCCATTAGCCCAGGCTTCTTCTGCGCCATGATAAAGGGATCCAGCTTCAATGTCAAGTGAATCAACGATCGCGCTGTTCGGGCCAAGCCCCAGAAGGCTTCTGGAGAAGGAAGTGCCATCAGTGTTGGTTGCTGAAATAGGGTCAACATAGTCATAGACTCCGAGAACCGCGGGCAGGGCCGCAATGCCCTCAATCGCGCTCGGTGGAACGCTCAGGACAGGGAACGCCACGCCATTACGGGAGCTGGTCTGGGTACCGATTATGCCTTCGTAATTATAATTTGAAAGATAATTTGCCAGTTCTGGCACATCATTTGTCGCGACGATGACTTTCAAATATAGGTTGGGCTTTGAGTTGATTACACCACCGTCGATTCCAATCCTGTTCTCAGCAATGACGGTCAAGTCGCCATCGATTTGTTCCGTATTGTCGAGTGGTGCCTTGCCGTTTAAATTCATGAAAGGCTGCGCTGCGCTCACAAGCATCATAAACACTACCAATACACTCACTAATGTTCTAAACGTAGTCGTTTTCATCTATCCTTCCTCCTTTTTATGAAACAGTTATAGATTCCTTGTCACCAAATGAAGCTTTTTTTATATATAACCTTTGTTACTGATAGTATGAGTTCAGTCTTCTGATTTTTACTCTCATAAGTTAAATTGTAGATTTTTTAATTGTAGATTTTTTAATTGTAAATTTCTTAATTGTTGCTGGGATAAAGCCATTCCGTCAATTACCAAATTGAAAATTACCCAATTTAAAATCATCAATCCCTTTTTTGTTTCTCAAAACAGCAAATGGGGAAAAAGAGCATTAATTTCATGAAAAACACAAAATTTCACCACAATATCTATATATTAGTTTAATCATCTATATCCTTAATATGTGGTGTTAGTGGGTAAACACTGCAACACATACTTATGAATAAAGAACAAGGAGGAGGAAGGAATCCTATGGGACAGATGCAAGAAAAAAACAAAAAAATTGTGAGTAAAGTTATAGTGGCAATCATTACATTGGCCATGGTTCTGCCAGCCAGTATGTTACTGGTCAACGCAAAGCCAACTGGAAAACCCTTTGAATTGAGCGCACCGATTGTGGATACATTCTACAAGCAGAATGATATCATCAATCTGGCTAACGCCCAGTTCGATGTGAAGGTTGGCCCGCAGAACCTGGCAAGCGAGCTTGTCATTGAAAAATACGACGAGAGGGTAAGTGGTTACTATCTCGTGAAGTTCAATGATGCTATCGATGAATATTGGGTAGCAAGCCTCAAAGCGATGGGAGCCAAGATTGGCAGCTATGTGCCTTACAACACATACATTGTCAAGATGAACGCTGACACACTGGCAGAGGTCAATAACCTCCCGTATGTCAGGAGCGTCAGCATTTACCAGCCAGCATTCAGGATGGCGGCGAGCCTGCTTCAGGGAGTCACCCTGCAGCCGGGCATGCAGAGCGCAGACGCTTTATCTTACATTAGCTGGAACAACCTCTACGAGCAGGCCAGCCTTATGGGCCTTAAGAAGGACATAACTGCTGTGACAATCATGCTCCAAGAGGGAGAAAACTCATACGACCTCGCAGCGCTTATTTCAAAGACTGGAGGCAAAGTTCTCGGAATAACCGAGAACAGCGTAAGGGCAGAGATCTCGAGGCAGGGCGTTCAGGCCCTGGCATTCGTGAACAACGTCGAATACATTCTCCCATACTTCGAAAATAAGATTATGCTGGCAGACACCGCCTGGACCGAGCAGAGCAAGGTCACCGACAGCGTGCCAGTCTGGGACAAAGGCATTCATGGCGAAGGCATTGTCGTCGGAATCGCCGACACCGGACTCGACACCGACCATGACCACTTCCGCCAGAATGGATACACGCCATACGACTGGACCGGCCAATCGCTGGACCACAGAAAGGTCGTCGGCTACCACCAGCTCGGAGACAACAAGGTTGACTACGACGACCACGGCTCGCATGTCACCGGCATAGCTGTCGGAAACGGCGACTACGTCGGCAGCACCAATGTCAACAAGTACGGCATGGCCTACGAGGCAAAAGTATCATTTTGCGACATCGGAAAGTCCGATGATGGCTCGGGCACGAACGACGCGACCCTGGGCGGAATCCCGCAGGACCTGAAGACGATGTACGCCTTACAGAAAGCAGACGGCGCATCGCTCTCATCCAACAGTTGGGGTGTACCATGCACTTACGTAGATAGTGCGAGTGTGACTCAAAGAACCTTAATGGAAGGCAAGTACACCGAAGACGCCCTGAACTCCGACCAGTACATGTGGCAGAACAAGGAGTTCCAGATATTCTTCTCCAACGGCAATGACAGAACTGCTGTTTTAGCCGGCGGCCCGGCCTACAACACAACGACAACACCGCCAGCAACCGCAAAGAACGTGATATCAGTCGGTTCCCACTCAGCAGGAGCAGCATGGCAAACCGGCGCGACCTACAGCAGCGTTGGGCCGACAAATGACGGCAGGCTGAAGCCAGACATATCGTCAACCGGTATCGAAGACTCAGCTGACGCTAACACAAACAGGGACGGCACTGCAACCACGCTTTACAAGAGCATGCAGGGAACAAGCATGGCCTCGCCCTGTGCGCTGGGCGACGGCGCACTCGTGGCCCAGTATTACAGAGATGGTTGGTACCCGGTCACTGCAAGCTCGCCCCAAGCCACCAACAGCTTCGTGCCGAGCAATGCACTCATAAAGGCGACGCTGATCAACGGAGCCCGCGACACCGGAACATCACTCGCAAAACCAGCCGACCATCCTGCTTACCCCTACAGTCTGAACGGCCACACGATGGTCTACCCGAACGGCGACGCTGGCTGGGGCGCTATCGACACGGGCGACTCTCTCTACTTCAGCGGCGAGACCCGCAAGGTGTGGTCAGATGACAACAAGGCCGGGCTAATTACGAATCAATTAAGAGAATACAAGGTCAGCATAGCAGCCGGAACAGCGCTCGAAATCACGCTGGTCTGGGCGGACTTCCCAGGCACCGTAGCAAACGGTGGCCGCCTAATGAACGACCTTGACCTGACTGTGATCGGCCCGACCGGTACAGTCTATTATGGCAACAACTACGGCGCGACCAGCAGGGAATCCGATTCAACGAATCCGGCTGGATACGACCACATAAACCCTGTCGAATGCGCACTATTATTAACGCCCGGTGCAGGAACCTACACAATCCGCGTGAACGCGATAACAGTCCCGAAGGGCCCGCAGCCCTTCGCTCTGGTCGTCGCGGCCAACTTTGACGATGGCTACGGCTGGGTAAGAACCGATAAAATGGTTTACAAGCCCGGCGACACACTGACAGCCGAAGTTCAAGACACCAACGTTGGTGCAGCCGGCACCGTTGACACGGTCACTGTCCAAATGACAAGCAGCACCGGAGATGTTGAAACAAGAACATTGACCGAAACTGCAGCGGCATCATACAGGTTCACCGGAACAACCGACGTCGACGCGCTCACGCCGGTAAGCGGAAACGGAAACATCAGCATCGAGAACAACGGCTGGATAAGCGTCAAATACACCGACGCAGACCCTGCCCACGATTCCTATGCGAACGTCACAACACTCATGAGCAGTCCAAAAATATCCAACGTATATGTCACGGATATTTCAAACACAAATGCCATGGTGCACTGGACAACCGACGTTCCGGCCACAAGCCAGGTATTCTACGGAACAACCACATCTCTGGGCTCGAGCACGACGATTGACAACGACATGGTGCTCACTCACGAAGTGGCAGTCTTTGGACTCACCGGATTCACCAACTACTATTTCGATGTGCAATCGGTTTCCATCGGCGGCGTCACAACCCGTGACACCAACGGAGGCGACCACTACATGTTCACCACCATTGACAACCCGGACATCCTGATTGTCCAGGAGCACAGCGACATAGCCTCCAGCGACCAGCAGGTCGATGACTGGCGGCTCTCGCTTGGATACTACGGATGGAGTTTCGCTGTCTGGGAAACCGTGAAGTACGGATTGCCAACATTGGCTGCCTTGAACTCTGCGAAAGCCGTTTACTGGGATGTGGGAGAAGGCTACCCGCAGTTGGGCGGAACTGAGAGGGCCCTCATCCAGTCCTGGCTCGACCAGGCCGGTGTACAGAAGTGGTACCAGACCGGACAGGACGTTGGCTGGGACATGGCAGGGAGCGAAGGTGGACCCGCCAGTACTGGTACCGACGAGGACATTACCTGGTTCCACACCTATCTGCATGCCACTCAGAGGCGGGATGATACGGACGGCGGCGGAGGGAACGAGGTCGCCGGCCAGTGCTGGCTGATAGGAACCGCCCATGCGATTAGCAACGTATTCCCCGGCGACGGGGTCAAGCAGGACCTCGAGCAGGACGTCTATGGATCTGGCAGGTTCTGGCCCGACGACATCAGCAACAACCAAGGCGGCGAGGCAACTCCCCCGTGGGACTACAACCTCCACAAAGGCACCACCCCTGGGGATGCGGCAGGGATTGCGTACACGGGTGCGGACTACAAACTGGCATTTGAGGCGTTCGCCCACGCGATGATACAGGACGACAACACCTATGGCACGGCTGGAAACGTGTTCGGCACAGACCTGAACATGGACAGGGCGACAACCGCAGACAACACGATAAAGTGGCTCATGGGCGAGGATCACCCGGACGTGACCGTCTTGAATAACAATGGACAAGTTGAGGATGGTACATGGTCAGGAACTCAAACAATAACCTGGACAATCGCCAACGCTGACAGCCAGTCAGTGCAGATAAGCAAGGACGGCGGACAATCCTATCTCGTTGAAGCAACCGGCCTTGCCGGAACCGCAACTAGCTACGTTTGGGACACCACAACCGTAACATCTGGCATACCCGACTACCCGAACGGCGTCAACTACAAGATAAAAATCCTGGCGCAGGGGACAAACCTGAAGGGTTTCGACGTTTCCGATGAAGTCTTCACCATTGACAACGGCGCGGCCGGAGATAAGACCGGCCCCGTTATCGTTGCGGGAAGCATCAAAGTTGACCCGCTGCCAAGCGGCCAGGGCAACACCATCACCTTCGACGCAGAGGCAGACGACACGGCAAAAGGCTACTCTAACATCGCCGCAGCCGAATATCGCATCGACCTGATAACGAACCCGGCCACGGCAATGACCGCGACCGACCTGGCATTCAACGAGAAAATCGAGAACATCACCGGAACATATGTCGCCAATATCGCACAGGGTTCGCACATCGTCTTCATACGTGCGCAGGATGCCGCAGGCAACTGGGGCGGGTACGAGCAGTTCACCTTCCAGGTCAACGAAGGCGGACCGAGCGTGCAAGTTACCGCGCCAAACACTGCGGAGAATATAATATCCGGTAGCTATGCAATCACCTGGACAGCAACGGACTACACGGATGCGGCCCCCACACTTGACTGCAAGATAGAATACAGCGCAAATGGCGGATCAAGCTGGGTAATACTCGAGAACCTCCTGGACAATAACGACGGCACATACACCTGGGACACGACAAGCGTGGCTGACAATGTCAATTACCTGGTGAGGGTAACTGCAACAGACAGCTTCCCGCTCAGCGGAGATGATATCTGCGACTTTGTATTCTCGGTGGACAATGTCGTCAATGACAGATGGTACCTGCAGATGGAACTTACAGGCTCGAACTACCAGCTCAACATGGCGCCGGTGGACATCGGAACATTCACTGAACCGACCGGAACCATAAGTGCGGTGGGTCAGCAGCTAGTCGGAACCTGGCAGACAAATACCATAACCGGCACAAGCATTGACGGCACATGGACGTTCAACCTGTATGGAACTGCATCAGCCAACTTAGGAACTGCCAACCTATATGCCAAGGTCTTCAAGTCATCCGACATGGTGACCCCGCTCGACACCACAGTCAACGACGACGAGAACATATTCTCGTTCACAAACCAGCACTTATTCACATGGACCGACACGCTAGCAGGAACGTTCCCCTCGGGCGAGAGCCTCGTCGTGGAAGTCTGGGTTGACGTAACGTCTGTTCTAACAACCGCAACCTACAACTACGTCGGCGTAACAGCGGCGAGCGGGCCGCACGACGCCTACACCCTCGACATGGATGACAGCACACAAGCAGAGTTGACCACACCTAACAGCAGAACCGAGTTCACCGACGTACAGTACACGGAGATAGAGACCAGTAACAACGTCGATGTAGATAGAGCATCCGCAGGGTGGGGAGACGAAATCGGCTGGGAGTTCAGATACGCGGTCACGGAAGCTCCAGCCGCGATCACCTCCATCGACCTGACATTCGAGGGCCAGTGGGCTGCAGCCGACTGTATAGTGACATGCTTCGCGTGGAACGCTGCCACATCCAACTGGGATACCATCGGAGCGACAATGACCTTCACAACGGCCGACACAGACTACACAATGACCCGCACGATATCTGCCACCCCTGCAAACTACATCAGCGGCGGGATCTTGAGGATGGTCTTCTACGGCAGCCTGGCCGCCACCGCATCGAAGGCAGACTTCGCTCAAGCAGTCGTCCACTTAACACCGTCTGCGACAGTGAGCGTTGACTTCGACTACGTCGGCGCGCAATCCAATATAGAGCCGACCATCAGCGGCGGCGGCGGAACGCCATACGCAATCGACCTAACAGGCAAAGCAGCCAACAGTTGGATCTTCGTATCGTTCCCGTCCGCAATGAGCGGCAACATAGAAACAATACTGGACGACGCGGCAGCCGGTGACAACGGGACAAATTGGACCGTGGCCAAGACGTACGACAACCTGAACAAGAAGTGGTTGACCTACAGAGTCGGC
>JAUSPR010000193.1 GCA_030655715.1 Thermoplasmata archaeon | reverse complement strand
CTCGGGAACAAACCGTTAAGAATCATCTGGACAGCTTGATATATGACGGTTAAACCGGCTGTGGAAATCGGTGTTAAAGAGATCTGCCCCGCCTTTTGCTCCCTTTTCCCATGTCCTCAGTTGTACGGTTGAGTTTTGAACAACTTGATACCCCGGAGTAAAATTGGTTTTTGCGTCTTCTGGGACTAAGGGTAATTCTATGTCTTCTCCTCTTTCTTTCGCCCGCCGAAAATCTTCTAACTGATATGATGTTAATCCCTTATAAACTTCAAAAAACACCCTGGTTGCAATATAATCTTTTCTGCTTAACCGAACGGGTGGATCATAGGCCAAACTGATGGCTATTTTCTTATGTCCACGTCGTTGGAGAAAGTCGGGGGGGATACGGACAGAATATATGTGAAATGATTTTAGAGGAAGAGTGTCTTCTGCAAATAAAGTGACGCGATTCCGATGCGACCAGCAAATGTCATCCTGAGGTTCTCCAAAACCTACCAGCCTGAGTAAATACTCTTGTTTGCGGGGTTTTTCTCGGTTGTCGTTAATATCTTGTGAATTCCGAAGCCATTCCACAATATTTTCAGGCACATTTGCCGAGTTTACCATCATAGCCCGAATCAGATTTGCTGAAGGGCTGTCCCCCAACTGTTGTTTTAAAGCGTGTTCAATCAGGGCTGCTATGTGCGTTACATGCGGTGCTGCCAGGCTGGTACCACAAAAGGCTTTAAACCATCGGCCATCTTTCAGAGAATTTCGTAGAGTCAGTTCACCCATATTTGGATCATTAGGTACCCATGTTTTATCGCCGCCCGGAATCTGTTGCAAGGCATAATTTCCACCATGGGCAACGAGATCAGGTTTTAGAGCCTTGGCTACGCCAAAGCCTGTTCTGGTAAAAACTGAGGGGGCTTTTTTTCGAGAAACCGCTAAGCGTGGCATTGCACCGCCGCTACTATCGTATGGATCCTCTCTTCGTGCTATCGATCCCACTGATAAGCAAATAGCAGCAGTCCCCGGATCAATGAGACGATGCTTGGAATTTAACAACTGGTCCCGGGCTGACTCCTGTATTTCTTCCCTTGAATTTCCATTAGGGATTTCAGGATTGTGAACATTCCCGGCACTTACCACAATAATGATATCCAATTCGCGGGACAGGTTATCCAACATCTCGGCCCAAGAAAATTGCCGCCCTCCTCTGTAGAGTTTGTCGGAGTCACCAACGGAGAGATTGAAAATTCTACAGTGCCGTTCCTGATGAAAATAGCGTATGGCTTCTTCTAATACTGATTCGGGACGGACTTCTTCAGGAAAAACCGGGTTATTCCAGACCGGATCATTTTTCAACACCTTTGCGCTGCATATACGAACTTTAGGCTCCCATTCCTGCGTGACCATGGCACGAGCTACATCACCATACACAACAATACCCGCAACCCCGGTTCCGTGTCCGTTTAAATCTGCTTCATTTTCTTCTCCGCTCCCGAGGTCTCTTTCCTCCAAGATCATACCCTTACGCAGTAGGGGATGCCCTGAAAAAACGCCGGAATCAACTATGCATGCCAGCGGAACATCTTCACCTGGCAACGAGGGTTCTACATCCGGCGGACCGCTAAAGAGATCGAATGCTTCTTCATGCACGGGTTCAACCGGGAGGTCAATTGTCGATACAAAGTCAAGTTGCAGCAAGTGTTCAAGTGCTTGAGCGTTTATTTTTGCTTTACCGAGAAGCAGACTTGGAATGCGAAACAAATCACTGATGAGACGGCCTTCCGTCTTACTAAGTACAGCCCGGATCATTTCCTCCGTCTCTCGGTAACCTGTATCTGTACCATCATACCATAGGTCTAAATCAACATAGAATCGATCCTTCGCTGGCGTTCCTTTACGTTTAAGTCTTGGCCCCTTTCGATCCTCTGGACCAAGTCGCGCAACCTGGTCTAGGGCATCAAACAGGTCCCGTCTTTGGGCAAGGGGCAGCAATGCTTTTTCTTCACTGTTGATCCGGTATAGTTCAAGCTCCTTCTCAAAAGCATTCAAAGATTCACTGGCAGGAAACTGGACAAGTAATCGGTAGTGGTCAACTCCCTCAACCTTATCCTGTAATTCTTCGACAACCGCAATTCCGAAGTTTCTGATCAGCAACTCCCGCTGGTTGACACTTAACACCTCAAATTCAAGAACTCTCAATCTATCCGGTGTAATTCCAAGTTGGTCACGCTTTTGTGTAATATCTCGGATAGTTTGATGTATTTCTTCACTGATCTTATCTCCGTGGGCAGGACGATCATCTCTCGGTCGAACTCGTGGAGCACCAGGAAATGCATGTCCGCGCAAGGGCCTTTCGATCTCTTCTCTTTGAATAGGTATATGGTAAAGTTTATCTTGATCAGCCATGTTTTTAGTCCGTATCCACTTTGGGATGCGATTCTCCAGAGGCGCGATTCAATATTTCTTGCCGATTCTTTTGGCGTTGGATAGCCCACTCAATATCTTTTCTTTGGCAAGCCTTTTTACCTTCCATAACACAACTCTTAAGAACATCAACACATACTCGTTCCACCTCTGCATGTGACATGTTCAATAGCTCTTTGGCCTTTTCGACTAATAAATTTTTGGGGACCCCTAAACGCGATAGATGACGGTTCATCAAATCAATAATTTGGTCCATATCAGGTTTTTCAAACCGAAGTACTTCATCAAAACGCCGCCACAGGGCATAATCGAGAGATTGTTCAAAGTTTGTTGCTGCGATTATCAAGGATTTACCTGTGAAATTGTCCAACAGTTGGAGAAAGGAATTAACGACCCTTTTAATTTCGCCATGTTCAGAGATATCGTCCCTGGATCTTCCAATGGCATCAAATTCATCAAAAAATAATACCCATGTACCGTTTTGACGCATAATCGAACACCTTGCGGATATTAGCTGATGTCTCGCCGAGTAATGAGGAGACAACCGAATCAAATCGGACGTATAAAAGAGGCAAACCGAGATTTCCTGCGATTGCTTCTGCGGTGACAGTCTTGCCGCATCCGGGAGGTCCGCAAAACAATAATTTATGATTTGGGGTTAAGCCATTTGCCTGTAAAACGTCCCATTCCCTGAATTCCTGAATAGTTAATTCTAAGGATGAAAGCTGTTCAGTAGTTAGAACCAAATCCCGTAAATACCGATCTGGGTGCTTTATTTCCAAAAGGGGGATTTTTCTATCAGGATCCTGGGGGGGCGGTTGGTACTGTGTGAACTGCGAGGGCACTTGCTTTATCATACCGTTATTCAAAATACGGCTTAATTCTTCTGCTAAGATACCATGGTTTTTTTTACGTTCTTCTTCAATAATGCTCTGTGCGGCATTTATGAAGCCTGAAGTATCGTTTCCCCTATAACAACGAAACAATCTTTTTATTAAATCTGCACGAGCCATATTTTAGACGGATAAAATAACATCATATTTAAACTTAAAAACGGTTTATTGTTTCTTAATATAGAACGGCTTCTCAGGTCAAGAACAAATAATAATTGAGGACTCGTATCTTAAAGCTGAGAGACACATTTATAAAATTATTATACCTCTATATCTTCACATTATGTAGAAAGTATGGGCAAAGTAAAAAAAACACCTTTTAAAAGTACATCGTGCATGCTATAGTTCACGCAATACGTGAATTGAGACTCTCGTGATATACCATGGAAACAATTTCAGGATTA
>JAUSPR010000188.1 GCA_030655715.1 Thermoplasmata archaeon | reverse complement strand
AATGGCAAAAGTTAGACAGTATTTACAAGGACCAGGCAGACGAGAAATTCCTGGTGCGGTTGGTCAAGGAGATCGAGCGCAAGGGTACGATACACATTCTCAGAAACGGTTTCAAGGATGTGGGCTGCGATTTTGCCTTGTTCTACCCTAAGCCGAACAACAGAAAGAATCCTGACCTGTTCGAGAAATTCGACAAGAACATCTTCTCGGTGGTTGACGAGCTGGAATATCAGAATAGGGAAATGGGGAACCGCCTTGACATTGTGATTTTCATCAACGGCCTGCCGATTCTCACCATCGAACTGAAAGATACCTTCTCTCAGGGTGTTGAAAAGGCCATCGAGCAGTACAAGAATGATAGGGACCCGCGAGAGCTGATATTCGACAGATGTTTGGTCCATTTCGCCATGAGCGACGAGAAAGCCTACATGGCCACGCGCCTGGAAAAGGAGAAGACAAAATTCCTTCCGTTCAATTTGGGCATGGACAACCCGGAACCCATGAATGAGAACGACTACAAAACTTCGTATCTGTACCAGGAGATGCTTCAAATCAACCAGCTTTCAAAATTGGTTTCAAACTTCATCTACATGGAAAAGGACAAGGAAAACAATTCCGAACGACCGATATTCCCGAGATTCCACCAACTGGACTGCGTCAACAATCTTCTGAAGGATTGTAATCCGGGTGTCAATTTTCTCATCCAGCATAGTGCTGGTTCAGGAAAGACCAAAACGATTGCCTGGCTCTCGCACGGGTTGATAAATCGCTTTGATGAAGCAGACAACCGGATTTATGACATGGTCATTGTCGTTTCAGATAGAAGGGTAATCGACAAACAACTGCAAGACCAGATTAAGCAGATAGAGAAGGTCAAGGGGATCGTTGAAGTCATCGATAAAAATTCAGAACAGTTATTCGAGGCAATATTTTCTGGTAGCAACATCGTGGTAACCACTATACAGAAATTTCCGCATATTTTGGAAGGCATGGAGGAATTTCCGCAGAGAAAATATGCGGTCATAATCGACGAGGCTCACTCATCCCAATCCGGCTCCATGTCCAAGAAACTCAAGCAAGTCCTGGCAACCAGCAGTCTTGAAGAAGCCGAGGCCCTGGACAGCGAGGATATGGACGAAATAGATGAAGAAATTCTCAGAGAAATCGAAGCCTCAAAAAAATTGCCAAACGTTAGCTTCTTTGCTTTCACGGCCACCCCGAAAAACAAAACGCTGGAAATGTTCGGGGTTGTGGATAAGCATGGCCAGTATCACCCATATCATTTGTATTCCATGAAACAGGCAATAGAGGAAGGCTTTATCCTGGATGTATTGAAACACTACCTATCCTATGAAACTTATTTTAAACTTGTCAAGAAAATCGAGGATGACCCTGAATACGACGAATCAAAAGCGAAAAAACTTCTCAGAAATTTCGTAGAGAAACATCCGGTTGCCATCGGCAGAAAAACTGAGATAATGGTTGACCACTTCATAAATTCCAGTTCTCATAAAATTCGGGGAAAAGCGAAAGCGATGGTTGTAACAAGATCGAGGCTTCATGCGGTCTTATACAAGAAGGCATTTGACAAATACCTCAGAGAGGAAGGCCACAACATCAAAACGCTGGTTGCATTTACTGGCACGGTAATTCACGACGAGCAGGAATACACCGAGGACAAAATGAATAACCTTCCACCGAGAAAAACCATTGAAAACGCCTATGCCGAGAACGATTACAAAATACTCATTGTCGCAAATAAATACCAGACTGGATTCGACCAGCCATTACTTCACACCATGTATGTTGACAAGAGATTGAACGGCGTCGCGGCGGTGCAGACCCTTAGCAGAGTTAACAGGATATATTCTAACAAGAATGATACCCTTGTTCTTGATTTCGCCAATCCTACGGACGTTATCGAAAAGGCATTCCAGCCATACTATGAATCAACATTCTTGATAGAAGGGACCGACCCGCATAAATTGTATGAATTGATGGACAAGCTTCTTGATTTTCAGATATTTGAGGAGGACGACATCGAAAATTTTGTAAAGAACTACAAGAAAGATGCACCCCAATCAAAATTACATACAATTTTGACCCCTTTTGTTGCAGAATTCAAGAAAAAACCAAAGGAAGACCAAATAGAATTCAAGAAGGCGCTTCGAAGATATCAAAACATCTATTCGTTCCTATCCCAGTTAATACCGTTTTCAGATATAAGACTTGAAAAAATGTACATCTTCAACAAATTTCTGACGAAGAAACTTCCGACAATCAATAATCCATTGCCTTTCAATGTCCTCCAAGATGTGGATATGGATTCCTATAAAATTGTCAAGAAAGGCGAAAAAGAAATAATCCTCAACCCAGAGGGCGAACTTAAACCAATATCTGACACTGCTGGAATGTATAAACCGGAAACTTATGAGAAACTTTCAAAGATTGTGCAGGAACTAAACGATGCGTTTGGAACGGATTTTACAGACGATGATAAAATATTCCTGGGAAGGCTAAAAGATAACCTGATGAATAACCTAGACTTAATCGATAAAATCGAGCACAATTCCAGGCAGAATGTTCTTGCGATATTCGATAATTTTTTCGATGAGGAAATTACCAAACTTTTGAATGGAAACATGAGCTTCTACAAGAAAATGGTAGATAACGATAAATTAAGAGCCAGGGTAAAAAATAATCTGTTCGACCTTATCTACTTTGAATTCAAGAAGAAAAAGAAACCAAAAATTGAAGATAAACATGGGGACGAAGAATGACGAAACACCCCCTCACTAAACGGAAACGGTTATTGAAAACTACGCCAAGCCCTGGTGGTTCAGGAGAATTAGAAACTTCTCCGTTCCTCGGCCCTTCGGGTCTGTGGTGTTCGACCCTGCTATGCGCTCGCCTTCGGCTCGGGGCGGAACGATGAGCGAGCTTGAGGAACTGATGGCAAAAGCCAGAGAAGCCTCTTGGAGAATACACGGAAAAAAGATAATATTCTACCATCCCGGCATGTTCCGATATCATGATAAATGGGGCAGATATTCTGCAATCTCGATTACCGGCAGCAGTTGCGAACTTCTCTGCGAACACTGCAAGGCCAGACTCCTGAAGCCAATGATTGATGTCTCCACACCCCAAAAACTGATAGATACATGCCTTGAACTTGAGAAACAAGGGGACATCGGATGCCTCATAACAGGCGGGTTCGGCAAGGATGGCACACTTCCCTGGGATGATTTTCTGGAGGCAATCAAGACTGTCAAGGAAAGCACAGGCCTTCACATCTCGGTGCACGGTGGAATAATCGGGCCGGACCTGGCATGCCGCATGAAAGAGGCTGGCATCGACCAGGCGCTGATTGATGTCGTGGGCGACGCCGAGACAATGAAAAACGTGCTCCATCTGGATACGGGCCCCGAGGCCATAGAATCCACCCTGAAGTCGCTCAAGCATGCTGGCATTCCCACAGCGCCCCATATCGTGGTCGGATTGGATTATGGGCGGATAACTGGTGAATATGAAGCTATTCAGATGATAAAGAGGCATGGACCAGAAGCTTTGGTCATAGTGTCACTGATGCCTCTCAGCGGGACGCCCATGTGTGACATCGTCCCACCATCCCCGGAAGATATAGCCAGGATAATTGCCACGGCAAGGCTTGAAATGCCAGATATCCCAATATCCTTGGGATGCGCGCGTGACAGGCGCAGCCCGGAAACCGATGTGCTGGCCGTGGATTGCGGCGTGAACAGGATGGCCATACCCTCTGATGAAGCTATTAAAAGGGCAGAATATTATGGTTTGACAGTCGAATGGCAGAGGACATGCTGCTCGGTTCCGTTTGCCATAAAGGAGGTGAAAGATGACAAGTGAATCC
This sequence comes from Thermoplasmata archaeon, assembly GCA_030655715.1. GTDB lineage: Archaea > Thermoplasmatota > Thermoplasmata > SG8-5 > SG8-5 > UBA147. The sequence goes on along the minus strand of JAUSPR010000188.1, from coordinate 13,681 downwards.
CCGGAATATTTGAGAACAAGCCTGGCCGCAGCCATGACAATGGATTTCAAGAAGGGGCGATTCTACAGGAATGCCACATCACCATGTGTTAATGTACTTCTCACATATGACGACGGGTGTGCAGGCAGCTGCGCGTACTGCGGCCTATCCTCGAGACGGCATGGAGAATACGGCGACAAGAGCTTTATCCGGGTGGATTGGCCAACATACTCATGGGATGATATGATAGACAGTATGTCCAAAATCGGAAACCGCGTCAAACGGGTGTGCATCTCCATGGTCACCAACGGAAAAGCTAGGTCAGATACGTCCCAAGTAATACTCAGGTTGAAGGAAAGGCTGGACCTGCCAGTGTCTCTTCTGATAACGCCCACTATTACCACAAAGGAAGACCTTGTCAAATACAAGGCTGATGGGGCAGATATGGTCGACGTTGCAATAGATTGTGCCACACCGGAACTGTTCGAAAAATACAGGGGCAGCGGGGTAGGCGGCCCGCACAGATGGGAGCGTTACTGGCAATGCCTTGAGGAGGCAATTGAGGTCTTTGGCAAAGACATGGCCGGCGCCCATCTGATAGTGGGGCTGGGTGAGACAGAGTGCCAGATGATAGAGGTAATTCAGAAGGTTCGGGACATGGGAGGGGGCACCCACCTTTTCTCTTTCTTCCCGGAAAGGGATTCTCTGCTGGCTGAACATCCGCAACCGCCAATCGGTCAATACAGGAGGGTTCAGCTTGCCAGATTCCTGATTGATGAGGGCATATGCAAGGCGAACAATTTCAAGTTTGATATTTCCGGGAGACTGAACGGTTTCGGTCTGCCGGAAGAAGAGCTGGACAACATAATCAGGAAAGGAAGTCCCTTCACAACCAGCGGGTGTGCTGGAAGAGATGGGGTCGTTGCCTGCACCAGACCATATGCAAACTGTGTGCCCGGGCCAGAGATAAGGAACTATGCCTTTTCCCCTGAAGAGGAAGACATTATTCTGATTAAAAAACAGCTTTGGTCTTGAGAAAGCTTAATAAACATTATTGGCATCGCGAATAGTGGTGATTATATGGCAGATATAGAAGGATTCAATATGCCTGATGAGTTATTTTATCATAAGGATTATGCCTGGGTGAGAAAGCTGGATGACGGCACCGTGAAGGTCGGAATGAATGATTTTTATCAGAAAAACTCTGGTGACACCACGTACATCGACCTACCATTCGAGGGCGATGACGTTGAACAGGGAGAGACCTGCGGGAAAATCCAGTCCGCCAAATGGGTTGGCAAGTTTGTTTCTCCGCTATCCGGCGAGATTCTGTCGGTAAACGAAGACCTGGAGGATGATTGCACCCTCATCAACAAAGATCCATACGGAAACGGCTGGATAATGATTCTGAAACCTTCCGACCTGGATGGAGAACTCGCTAATCTTATGCAAGGCGTCGCGCTTGTAGATTGGGTTCATAAGGAAATTGCCGAAATTGACAGCAAGAAACAGTAAACTACCAGCCCCTAAAGGAGCTGGAGTTTGTTGCCAGGGCTGGAAGTTTACACAGGTAGCCATGTACCTAATTTATCAAAGCCAAATGGCTTTGATTTCATGTGTTGATATATACACGGCCCATGGCGGATCTCTTTTTGTAATATTCGTGTAAATGGCCTATCATCCCCGGCTTAAAAAGCGGGGGGTTCCCGGCCTTTATCACTAAGATTTATTTCTTACTGCTTCATCTGCATACCTATTCAGAACATCTCATTCAGCGAGCCTTTTATCATGAAGAGCATCTGGTGGTCAGTAAATCCATGTTGCTGGATTGCGCCTGAACGGCATGTTGCATTGCATAGTCCACAGCCCTTGCAGAGTGCGGAGTTTACATTGGCTATGCCCTTTTCAGTTAATTCGATGGCAGAATATGGACATGCCTCGACACATAAACCGCACCCACTGCATAGATTGTCAGTCACAGATGCTATGGTGGCCTCGGTCACATGCTCTTTCATAGAAATTATGGTTGTGGCACGGGATGCGGCAGCATATGCCTGGGATATTGTTTCGGTTATGGTCTTTGGGGAGTGGGCCATTCCAGCTAGAAATATGCCTTCTGTTGCGAAATCGACTGGCTTTAGCTTGACATGAGCTTCCAGGAAGAACCTGTCCTCGTTCAAAGGGACCTTGAGCATCTGAGCCAGTTCCTCGGTATCTGCCCTGGGCACTATAGCCGAACTAAGTACCAGCACATCGGCATTTATCAGGAATGGTTCGCTTAATATGTGGTCCTTGGTCAGGACTTCTATTCCATCTGCACCTTTTGTAACCACTGGCTTGTCACCCTCATCGTATCTGATGAATATGACCCCCAACTCCCTGGCCTTCTCGTAGTACTCCTCTTTAAATCCGTAAGTTCTCATGTCACGGTAAAGGATGAATACCTGGGCATCTGGATGTCTTTTCTTCGTCCTTATCGAGTTCTTTACGGCATCAGCACAGCAGACACGACTGCAATACGGTCGATCTTTCTCCCTGGAACCCACGCACTGTATCATAACTATTGTCTTTTGGCCAAGGTCCTGGCCATCAGATATCATCTTTTCGAATCCCAACTGAGTTACTACCCTCTCATCCGTACCATAGAGATATTCCTTGGGCTTGGATTCCTCGGCGCCAGTGGCCACGATTATTATGCCGCTATTGATTTCAGTACTTCCTGCCTCATTTCCCAATGTGGTGACGAAATTACCTATGAAACCCTTGACCTCATTTATCCTGGCATCCTTGTGGACAGTTATAAGCGGTTCGTTCTCAACCTCATTTATGAGTGTGTTCATGTATGAGTGGACATCATCGCTATCCAGTGTGAAATGTATGTTGCGAAGGTTTCCACCAAGCTGTTTTTCCTTCTCTACTAAATGAACAGGGAATCCCTGCTCTGCTATGGACAGAGCAGATATCATGCCAGCTAAACCGCCACCAATAACCAGTCCCTTCTGGATTATTTCCACGGTTTGTAACGGAAGTGGCTGTTTCAGCTTGGCCTTGGCAACTGCCATTCTAATGAGATCTGCTGCTTTGCTGGTGGCAATTTCATTGTTGTTCATGTGCACCCAGGAGCATTGGTCCCTGATGTTTGCCATCTCAAAAAGATGCGGATTGAGTCCAGCTTCCCGAATTGTCTCCTGGAACAATGGTTCATGAGTTCTTGGTGTGCATGATGATACTATGACGCGGTTCAGCCCATGCTCATTGATGGCCTCCACAATCTTCTTCTGGGTATCCTGAGAGCAGGTGTACAGGTTCTCCTCGGCATATACAACATATGGCAAGGTCTTTGCATAATCCACAAGGGATGGTACATCCACATAAGCCCCTATGTTAATTCCACAGTGACAGATGAAAACACCAATTCGCGGAGCCTCACCTGAAACATCCCTCTCTGGGGGATACTCCCTTTTTTGAACTGCTGTAAAACGTTCCGATGATATCAATCCGCCGGCCTTCGCTGCTGCTCCAGAGGCTTCCATAACTGTCTCGGGTATGTCCTTTGGACCGGAGAATGCGCCGCAGGCCATAATGCCAGGCCGCGTGGTTTCCACTGGTGTAAATTCACCAGTCTTACAGAAACCCCATTTGTTCAGTTCTACACCCAGCTTGCCCGCAAGTTTCCTAACTCCATCGGTTGGTTGAAGACCAATTGAGAGAACAGCCAAGTCAAATTCTTCAGCAATAAGTTCTCCATTCTCTGTTTCATACTTGATGAGCAGGTTTTTGGTGATTGGGTCTTCATTGATTTCGGATATTCTGCATCTTATGAATCTAACACCGTACTCGTCCTTCGCCCTGTTGTAATAAGCTTCGAATCCCTTTCCAAAGGTTCTCATGTCTATGAAGAATATTGTTGGTTCTATGGTGGATACATGCTCTTTGGCTATCACAGCTTCTTTTATAGCATAAGTACAGCAAACCGAAGAACAGTAATTATTGCCAAATTCCTGGTCCCTTGAACCGACGCATTGGAGCCATGCAATTTTCTTCGGTTCCTTGCGATCCGATGGCCTAACAACATGCCCCTCGAAAGGTCCAGATGCAGATAAAACTCGCTCGAACTCCAGGGAAGTTATCACATTGGCATGCCTGCCATAGCCATATTCAGACTTTAGTCGTGCATTAAATTTCTCGAACCCTGGAGCCAGAATGATGGAGCCAACTTCAAATTCTATGAATGTATCCATCATATCATGAGTTATGCAATTTGCCTCGCAAGCGTCCACGCAAAGAAGGCATTCGGAACAAACTGCGCAGTTCAGACATCTGGATGCCTCGGCAACAGCCTGCTCCTCGGTGAAGCAATGCTCCACTTCTGCGAAACAACTCACCCTTTCCGCCACATCTGACATGGTGGGGTTTATTCTATGCTGGATTTTTATATTGCCCTCAGGCAAATCCGCAACAATATGATCAATGCAACGATTTTCATTCAAGTTTTCTCCTTTGAGATACCTGTCAATTGATATTACTGCCTCATTGGCATCGGCAACCGCCTCGATTATCGATGCTGGCCCTCTTGTGATATCGCCACCTGCAAAAATACCTGGAACATTGGTTTGCAATGTGATAGCATCAATTTCTATTGTTCCGCGTGAGGTCATTTTGAGTTCTTCGAAACCGACTGTTTCTGGTTTCTGGCCGATGGCAATTATTACTGTGTCTATGTCCAGCATGAACTCCGACCCTTCAATCGGAATGGGGCGTCTCCTGCCGCTCTCATCCGGTTCTCCCAGCTCCATTTTGGTGCACTCAAGACCGATAGCCTTGCCATCTTCTCCGGCAATTTTATTGGGAGAAGCCAGGTAATGGAAATGTATGCCTTCCTCTTCAGCTTCCTCTATTTCCCACTCATAGGCAGGCATTTGCTCCCTTGCGCGTCGATATACAATACTCACATCGGCACCGAAACGAAGAGCCGCACGGGCACAATCAATGGCTACATTTCCGCCTCCAATGACTGCTACCTTCTTACCCTGATAATCTGGTTTATTCCCGTTCTTTGAGTCTATGAGATAATCCATACCATAGGCAACACCCTGAAGGTCAACGCCCTGAATGTCCAGAGGTGCAGAACCCTGTGCTCCAATGGCAATGAATATGGCGTCATGATTTTTCCTCAGATCGTCCATTGTAATATCTCTTCCAATCTTGACACCGCTTTTTACTTCGAGGCCGTGGTCCAGAAGTCGTTTAACATCATACATGGCAATGTCTCGCGGGATACGATAATCTGGAAGGCAATTGGTCATTAGGCCGCCTGGCTCGGGCGAGCTGTCAAATATAGTTACATGGTAACCCATCTCAAGAAGCTTTGCACCGCAAGCCAGACCAGCTGGTCCCGCGCCCACTATTGCGACTTTTTCATCTTTGTCTGGAGATATAGGTTCCAGTGAATCTTCATTGTTCTCCCTGGCCCTGTCAATAAGAAAACGTTTTATTGGCCTGATGGCGATTGGCTCGTCAATCTCTTTTCTATTGCACTCGCTTTCGCAGGGGTGATGGCATGTTCTCCCACATATTGATGGGAATGGAAGTGTCCGTCTTACAACGGTCAGTGCCTCGTCAAATTTTCCCTGTGAAGTAAGTGCAACATATGCATGGACATTTACACTAGCTGGACATCCGATTTTGCACGGAGATGTCCCGTTCTTTTCAATGGTGAAAACGTTTGGTATGGCCTGCGGGTATAATTTGTAAATGGCATTTCTGGTTGTAAGGCCCTCTTCGAATTCTGATGCAAGATTAACCGGGCAAACAAGGGCGCATTCACCACAGCCAGTACAGTTTTCCATATCAACGAATCCTGCCTTCTTTTTCACCCTGATTTTGAAATTTCCTACGTCGCCCGTAACCTCTTCCAGGTCAGCATAGGTGATGAGTTCAATATTGGGATGCCTGCCAACATCTACCAATTTCGGGGACATTATGCACATCGAGCAGTCATTCGTCGGAAATGTCTTGTCCAGCTGGGCCATGACGCCACCGATGGCAGGCTTCTCTTCCAAGAGATATACTTTAAATCCTGAATTGGCAAGATCCAGAGCAGATTGCATACCACCAATCCCGCCACCAACCACCAATACTGCACCAACTTTGCTCATTGGATGGCCTCCTGTGTTACTGGCTCATTTGAACCTGAAGTTTCTGGAGGGTTAGCATCCTCAAATTTTTGAAGAAGGTCTTTGGTTTTCACCTTATTTAATCTGAATCCAAGTTCTTTCGGGTCTATGCCCATGGCCAATCCTAGAACCTGCGGATAATATAGTACTGGGAGATTGAACTCCTTCTCCAAAACTTCCTCAATCTTTTTTTGATTATCTTCATACATGATAGTGCAGAATGGGCAAATAGTAATCAGGGCATCAACATTATTTGAAGTTACATTGCCCAGCTTCTTTCCAGCCATTCTTAGGGCGATATCCTGGTCAACTCCGAGAATTGCGCCACCACAGCATTCCAACTTGCCCTTGTAATCCTGAACCCTGGCTCCTGTGGCCTCTGTCAGCTTTTCAACGGTAACTGGGTTCTCGGGATTATCGAACCCATCATACATATCATGGGGGCGAAGGTAATGACATCCGTAATGGATTGAAAAAGAGAAATCACTCATATCGGCCTTGACTGTCTTTGAAATTATTTCCGGTCCGAAATCCTCGAACAATATTCTTGAGAAATGCCTTACTTTAACGCCTGGCTTGTACTCAAGACCTATTTCTTTCAATTCCTCATTGATAATGTTCCTCAATTTCTCATCATTGTCAAGCTTCTTGGCGGCCCCGCTCAGAACAGCTGTGCAGGCATTGCAGAGAGTGCATATTTCCAGCCCCTCCCTGGAGGCAAAAGCCAGATTGCGTGCTGCAAGAAGTGTTGTCGCCTTTGCATCTGTGGATTTCACAGGAAAACCGCAACATCCAAATTCTTCAATATCGACAAACTCCATGCCCAAGGCTTCTGCAACCTTCCGTGCGGATATCTCGTAATTCTGGCCTCTTATAGGAATTGTACATCCCAGGAATAGTGCATATTTCATTTGACAAACTCCTTTACCCTGGTTTTATCAATTATAACTTTCACATCGTCAAATTGCTTCTTGACAGGTGGCAAGCCCATCTTCTGTCTTTTTTTATTGTCAAAATCCTCCACCTCGTAAAGCCTGCCAAAGGTTCCTACGAGCCTAGCTTGTTCCTTAAAAGATGGATGAATATGGCCCTCCTTCACTGCGATGTTTCTGAGTGCCATCATTATATCGGTAATATGAACCCCTTGTGGGCATCGGTCATAGCAAGTATAGCATGTGGAGCACAGCCAAATAAAATCACTGCTCAGCACTTCCTCCCTCATGCCAAGGATAATCATACGAAGTATCTTTCTTGGATTGTACTTATCATCGATGTCCCGGACAGGGCAGCCAGCCGTGCATGTTCCGCAGGTAAAGCATCTGGTGATGTTCGAACCGCTGATTTCCTCTCCCACTTCATATTTGAAATTTGGATCAAGTTTTCTAGAATCAATCATCTGAGCCAGCCCCCATTATGGCCTTTGTGATATCTTTTGGTTTTACACCTGGGGTTTCAATCTCGGTTCCCTCGTAGAATCCTTCAATAGTCGAGGTGATATCGTTCTTCTCCCTGTCTGTGCCCTTGAGGGCTGATTCAAGCTCTCCCAGTTCTCTTTTTGGATAGAGGCTGAAATCGCCAGACAGGTCTATATCATTTAGTCTATTATCCTGCACTTCCTGCGCGGACCTGATTAGGCCACCCTGGGCCTTGTACATCTCGTAGATGAGCTCCACGCCTTCCTTGATTTTTACGCCTTTCGGGACTTGGGGTGTCTTGCGGTACATGAATTCGGGTGAGTTGAACCAAACCGCCAACTCAGTCATTTTTTGAACAATATCATCGGTTAATTTCACCGGAGTGAGCTTTCCAAGCTGGGCTTCGTAACGCTTCACCAGTTCGTCGATAATCATCTGCCTGGGCGGCAATCTGTCCAATTCCCGCTTCATAGTCGTGACATTCTCCTCGATGGTCTTGAACACCTTGTCACGGAATTTCTCATCCGGAACCTTGATGGCTTTGCTCATGGTCTCGTAATCGAAGTCCATCATCATTGAACCGACAAACACCATACTATCATCGATGTCTGCACCGCCAAGCCCAGCAATTTTCCTGCCCTGGGTAGTGACTATGTCATTCACTTCCCTGAACTTGGTCTGGATGCCGAACTCCCCATAAGTTTCTATTGGCGGTACTGAAAGAAATTTGTATATGTCACTCACCCGTTTAGGGAATATTGGATTGTTCTTGTTCCAGATGGTGTGATAAAATATCTGGTCCTTATCAAGATAAACTGTACCGCCGCCCACTTCACGCCTGAATATAGGGAGGCCTTTTTTTTTACAGTACTCGACGTCCACCTCTTTTTCCAAATTTTGAAAATAACCTATGCTGATGAATGGGTTCTGGGGAGACACCAGTACAAGACCTTCGATATTCATCCTGGCAAGGGAATGGAATATCAGCATGGACTGCTGATATGGCAATTCTCCAAGGTCAAAGAGATGCATTTTTTCCATTCTATTTCAGCCCCTTCCAGATAATATCCTCTATGTTTCTGACCACTATATCCTTTCCTTCGAGTTCCTTTATCTGGGTGGCTGCTTTCTTCAGCACTGTTTCGCAGGTAGGGCAGGTCGTGATTACCGTGTCGGCGCCCGTGTCAATGGCCTGACGGATGCGTGCCAGTGCAATATCGTCCGAGAGCTTGGAATCCGACATCAGTAATCCTCCGCCACCGCCACAGCAGCTTGAGTTGCCCTTATTATTCTTCATTTCTACGACCTCCACACCAAGCTTTTCAAGTATCTGGCGCGGTTCGTCAATTATCTTCAATCCTCTAGAGAAATCACAAGGGTCATGGAATGTCACTTTCATATCCAGATTTGCTTCTGGAAGTTTGTCCAGTATTATCTGGAGAATATGTTTTGCGTCCACATCATGTCCCACCCTTAGGAACACGGTGCATGTGGGGCACAAAGTGATAGCTTCCTTGTGGGGAAATAAGACCTTGAATTGTCCTTTATGCTTCTCTAGGTCATCTTTGAAACCCAGCACCTCCATTGGAAAGCCACAGCATATTTCTCGCCCTACCTTGACATTGATGCCAAGCTTCTCCAGTATCTTGATGTATTTTTTTGTCTTGTTGGGCCTTGAGAGATACTGGCAACCTACGAACAGCGGAACCTCACCTTCCTGGAGAGGCGCCATCACTTCTGTATCGCCGTATATGTTGCCGGTTTCCTTGATGTTCTTGATTACAGTATTATGAATGTCGCTGGCATAACCCTTCTCAACAAGGTCCGCCCTGGCCGAGGTAATGATGTCACAAACCTCAACCCCTGATGGGCATTTGGACTCGCAGTTTCTGCAAAGGGTGCATTGGAATAACTTGTCTGCTATTGACTGGGTGGGCTCCAGGTCTCCGCTTAAAAGGCCATATGACAAGGCAACTTTTCCCCTGGCGCCATCAGTGTCCCAACCTTTCTGAACAATGACTGGACATTCCTCGGAGCAATAAGCACAGCGAATGCAGGTGTTCATTTCTTGCTCGAATTTCTTAAGGTTCTTGGCTTCCATCACTGACCACCTCTCACATTGTACCTGAGCCGGGTCGCAGTTGTCCAGTCATCAGGCGCGTCCATCATTTTGTGAGGATTGAGTATATTATTCGGGTCTAGCGCCCTCTTGATTGCCCTCATCATTTCAAGCGAGTCCTTCCTCTCCAGCTTCATGGCCGGTGCTTTGGAAAGGGCGATTCCGTGCTCGCCGGATGTTGTTCCGCCAATTGACCTAACGAATTCATAAGTCTCAGCCACGGCTTTCTTAGCATCTTCCCACTGGCTCTCCTTTGTGGGGTCCATTAAAATTTTTGTATGTATCAGGCCAGAGCCGCAATGCCCGTATGCGCTCATTACTACATTGTTGCGCTTTGCAATTTCGTGTATTTCATGGACAGCTATTGCAATCTTGGATACAGGAACAGCCATATCGTCAGCCAGTGAAGTGGAAACAAGCCCGTCTCCGAATCTGGAAAGCGAGGGAAAGAGTTTCTTACGACCTTCATAAATCCTGGCCATCTCCTTTGGATCATCTGTCATCTTTATGCCGCTGCCATTATGCACTTCACATATCTTTGTTATTGCGTTCATTTCGTAATCAACAGCCTCTTTCACCATGCCATTGCACTCAAATATGATTATTGCAGAAACATCTGGCAGCCCAAGCCCTAACGCTTTATTCACTGCTGTTATTGCAACATTGTCCATTAGCTCTACCATGGACGGTGTGATGCCAGATGACATTACTTTGGATATTGCATTTCCAGCATCTTCAAGTTTATCGAAGTTCGCCACAGCCATGGCCTTAAATTTCGGCAGGGGAGAGATTAGTAATGTGGCTTCCACCACAATGCCCAGGGTGCCTTCAGAGCCAACAATCAGGCGTGCCAGCTGATAGCCTGAGGCATCGGTTTTCGTATTTGTGCCAAGAGTCACGAGGTCTCCATTGGCCAGAACCACCTTCAGACCGAGAACCGCATCCCTTGTACCGCCGTACTTCACGGCACGATTGCCAGAGGCATTGGTTCCTATCATGCCACCGATGGTGCATATGTTTCCTGACGATGGCGTGGGCGGGAAGAAGAAATTGTGGGGCTTGAGAACCTTGTTCAGTTCGTCATTGATGACGCCTGGTTCGACCTTGACAAGAAGATCTTCAGGTCTGATATCCAGTATCCGGTTCATACGCTTCATATCCAGGACAATTCCGCCGTCTATGGGAACCGCGTGGCCGGACATACCCGAGCCTGCGCCTCGTGCAACCACCGGAATCTTGTTCTGGTTGGCATATCGCAATATTTCTTGAACTTCCTCGGTTTTTCCAGGCCGCACGACAACAGACGGCATTGCCTGATGAACTGAAGCGTCTGAAGAATAGACATAAAGATCTGCAATATCGTCAGAAACATTCTCCTTACCTACAATTTCCCTTAATTTCTCAATGTCCAGTTCGACCATATGCCTCACCCTCAATATAGGCAAATATGACTATAAGTAGAGATATAAAGTTTGTGGCTGAATCTGTTGGTTTTTCAATTACCTGAGGTTTTGTTCGTCCATCAATTTTCATTAGAAATCACAATAATGTCCAATTTTTATGTTTTATGTAACCAAATATCTAAATGTTAACCTGTGTTAAGAGTTGTTAATTTCCCAAAAACCATGATTTTATCAAAAATGTTAAAAATTATTAAAAAGTATGTACTTAATGATTATATTCTATGCTTGTTCTTCGATATGTATTTGTATTAATTGGTGTATTCATTATCAGGTAATATTTATGTCAAAGATTTCTGTCATTGGGGCTGGGAGATTGGGTTCGACTATAGCTTTTTCCGTGGCGAAGGAGCGTATTGTGGACGAACTGGTTTTGATTGATATTATTGAAAACCTGGTGAAAGGCGAGGAGCTGGACCTGGGACAGGCTTGTCTTTGCCCTGTAATCGGCTCAACCGACTACAGTGATGTTTCCGGTTCGGATCTTATCATCATAGTTGCGGGAATTGCAAGAAAACCGGACATGACCAGGGAGCAATTGTTGGGCACCAACGTCAAGATTATGAAATCGGTCATAGAACAGGTCAAGCATTATGCACCGGATTCAAAACTTCTCATAGTTTCCAACCCCATGGATTCCATGACATATGTGGCCCTGAAAGAATCGGGATTTGACCGACGCCATGTGTTCGGCATGGGTGGTGTAGTCGATTCTAACCGTTTCAGATTCTTCCTTTCCAGGGAATTCCACACCCATATAGATAAAATACAAGCGACTGTCGTTGGACAACACGGAGAGATCATGGTTCCTCTGGCCAGCTCAGTGAAGATTGAAGGGATTGCCCCTGATGAGGAGGGAATCAAAAGAGCCATCGAGAGGACAAAGGATGCAGGCAGAGAGGTCATAGCACTGAAAGGCGCCACATTCTATGCACCTGCGCATGCCACTTCTGTGATGGCAAGGATTTTCATGAACGACGAAAAAACCATGATTCCGAGTTCAGTTTATCTGGAAGAGGAAAATGTCTGTATTGGTATGCCCATCATCCTGGGGAGGAACGGTGTCGAGGAAGTCAAGGAAATGATAATGACTGCCGAAGAAGAGAAAATATTTAAAGAAGCAGCAAGAACCTTGCGAGAACACCTTTCCAAGGTAGGGTATTGATTCAGGTCATTTATAATTCGTCCAGCAGTTTTCTAACCATGGGCTCATACACAAGCCATTTTATCTCATGGATGCGTGGTATGGATAAATTAAATGTGACTGGATCGCCTCTTATTATGTCCCGTTCAGCACAAAAACTCACATATTCATTGTGCAAGTGCTTATATTCTTCGAAATTCCTGAACGCGACCAGCATCACGCTCTCTGGATACCTGCCAATGCTGAATATTGGTGTCTGGTGCATCATGGTATTCTGCACGCATATCTGCCTCTCATGCAGAGGCTTTAACGGATTGTACTTTGTGTGTATCACGGACAAAATCTTGAAGCCCAGCTTCTCCAGGTTTACGACCCTTCGCTTTTTAATCAACTTCTCTTCGAGGAATCTGTATTTGATGCGGGTGAGCACCTGGCGCGAGCAGCCCAGTTTCTCGCTGAGGATAGAATCAGACAGTTCCGGAAATTTTATCAGGCCCAAATACACGTTCTTCTCCAGTTCGTTCATCTGGACATATTTCACCTTGCATTGTACCCTGTCGGATGTGATGTCCACATCCCCTATGCTATCCTCTATCGGCTCGATCTGGAAAATACGGTTCAGCAATGGTGCGAAGTCAAAGAAGCTGAAGACCGCAGATACATCGAATGGGAACTGGACGTAATGAATGCTCTCGAGGAAATCATGTTTTTCGTACAAATGAACAAGGCGGTCGGAGGTCTTGACAAAATCCGCTATATTCTTCGAGATAGAGAGAATAATCGCCTGATTAGACTCGCTCACCACGGTGAATACATCGGTTGCAGCAAGCAGGTTATCCCTGGTAAGTGCAAGGCGGTCATGCGTGCGCGTCTTCCTGTTCAAGGTCACATACCATAATACAAACAACTCACATCCCAGGTGCTGTAAAATAGGGGTGTAGGTATCATGATAATAACCCTCCTCTCTAAGTTTCTTTTTAATTGTAGAATATGTAGATTGTTTCATTTTGATACGTTCGTAAATATCCTGGTCTGAAATATCTGGGTACCTTACCATGTGATATAAAACGGTCTGTTCATTCCGAGATAATGGATGATTGTTTTCTGACATAGCTTCAGCCGGATTATAATAGTAATATTACATTAAAGTATCTTGTGTAAACTACCAGCCCCTAAAGGAGCTGGCGTTTGTTGCCAGGGCTGGAAGTTTACGTGCGTAGGCCATGCACCTAACTTATCAAAGCTTATTAGCTTTGATTCCATGTGCAAAAATCTGCACGGTGCATGGCGGTCTTCCACGTTTTTACTGCTTGTGCCGATTCATCTCAGCCCTGAAGGTCTGAGCGTTCTCGGCATTTATGCAGTATAGAAACGAATATTGTAATCAC
>JAUSPR010000183.1 GCA_030655715.1 Thermoplasmata archaeon | reverse complement strand
CATGGCACCGAACAGCTGAATGTCCATGTCCTCTTTGAGCTGTGTTTCTGTGGCAGCATGAGCAATCAATCTGCTGTCCTTGTGGATGAGAAAAACCTCCAGCATTCTGAAGTGCCTGGCCAATAAAAAATATAGGAAGATTACAATAGCGCTCAAGAGCATAATGACGATGATTATCTGTAATGCATTGTTAATCGAAGGGTTGCTTACAACAGTAACTGTGTTTGCCAGTAGCTGAGTGGAAACAAGAACCAAAATCACAGCAAAGATTAAAACCCCTTTCTTCCAATCTAATATCAAGCTCAACAAATGTGCTAAGACAGGCATCCTAATTAATTTTTCCCTATCATTGAATCAGGAGGACGAAACATCCTCCTCTTCCTGGGTCATGTGATCGTGTTCCACTATCTCAATGTCGCGCTTAATGGCATGCTCTTCGTAACCAAGGTTCCTTAACACATGCCAGGCCATGCGTTTTCCAGCGACCTCTTCCGAGATTATGACGTCATCGGCATGCTCTGCTATGGCGGCCTTCTCATCATCACCGTGGGCCCTGGCTATGATGTAAGCCGTTGGGTTCCGCTTCCTGCAGATATTTACCGCTGTCTCGGCATCTACCGGATCAGCCACAACTACAATTATGAGATTGGCATAATCGACCCCAGCCCATTTCAAAACTTCCTCGTTCACCACATCACCATAAATCGCGTCTATGCCCCTGTCCTTCATTTCCTGGACCTTCTTCGGATCATAATCTACCACTGTGAAGTTACATCCCACATGGGTCATGCAGTCAAGGCTGGCTTTCACCACTTCCGCGCTGCCCAGCACGACAACATGTGTCTTGCCGGATTGTTGCCCATGCCGGTCCACATCCTCGTCAAGCTTGTCTTCCTCTTCCTCTGTCTTGAGATAGCCCTTACCGCGCAACCAGGTATAGATTCCGGCCCTTGAGTGAAATGCATATGGCGCCAGAACCATGCTGATGAGTGCGGCCGCAATCACCGATGAGTATACGGCGTCTGAAATCAGGCCGTTATCCACCCCAATCCTGGCAATGATGAAGGAAAATTCGCCAAGCGGAATCATTCCCAGTCCGACGAAGACCGAGGTCTTGGGATGGTATCCGAGGAATTTGACTGCCGAGAAATTGACATAAATCTTCCCAATTACGAGGACCAGCAATACGACAATCACAGGAATCGGATTCCTCATTAGGTGCATGGGATCGATGGTCATGCCCATGGATACGAAGAATATTATGAGGAAAATCTCTTTCACCGGAGTAATCTGGCCCATGATGTCAAGATGTTGCTCGGATTCCGATAAAATAACGCCGGCCATGAATGCACCCAATGCGAGGGAAAGACCGAATGATTCGGAAAGTACGGCCACGCTTATGCAGATGCCGAAAACCGTCAGTAAAAACAGTTCTCTGGAATGTGTCACGCTCACTGCCTTGAGAATTTTTGGGAAAATCCATCTGCCAAGGTAAATTACCGCAACCAGCAATATTATTCCAATGATTACTGGCATGAATCTGGCAAGCATTCCCGCTTCAGAACCAATGAAGCTTGAGATTGTGGTGATTACAATTATGGCGCCGATGTCCTCGATAATGAGCATGCCTATGAGCAATCTGCCATGCATGGTGTCTGTCTGCCCGGTCTCGTGAAGTATCTTGATGATGACTATGGTGCTGCTCATCATCATCATTGCACCGAGCAGAAGGGCCTCGGTTATGGTCCATCCGAGGATAAGACCCGCAACAGTTCCCAAAAACAGCATGCCCATCATTTCGAAGGAACCGCCAACCGCGGAAACGCGCCATATGCTCTTCAGTTTCCTGGGGGAGAATTCAAGGCCGACCACGAACAGCAGTAATGATATTCCCACCTTGGCCAGGGTCTCGATTTCCTCGATATTGCCGATAAGCCCACTCCAGCTGTAAGGTCCGATTATCATACCTGCGAAAAGATAACCCAGCATGGCAGGTTGGCCGAGCCTGTTGGCAGCATAGCCTAGAATCAAGGCCATTATCATGATTATTGCTATATCAGCCAGGAGGCCGAGTGCCTCTATTTCCAATTCCCATCCACATCCCGTGAGCTTTGACGGAGCTCACCCTTTTGCCGCATCGGTCCCGGAACGTTGTCGCGGGCGCATGCTAGGTCATGCGGCTAGACGCATTATTCATTACACGTGTGAACGGCTATGGGATTATATATATTTAAATATTCGGAATAAAAATATTTGAGTACTTTCGCCCACCCCCTGTTCGGCTTTATATACGAACCCTGCCTAATTGAATTTGTCGCCGAGCTACCGTTGCCGGTGACGGAACAGACAAACGGAGGTGAAACAAAAATGACAACCAAGTCACAGCTGGTAGGCTATGTGAGGAAGAGCAATGGCGGCGGAGCCCTGAAAATGAGCATCGACGCAGAGGCATTTGCGAAAACGCAAAAATTTTCTTCCAAGGATGGAAGGCAGTTCGTAAGCCTGATAGCCAATGCAGACAAAGTTGGCCAGATACTGGAAGGCGAGCGTGAGGTCACGAGCCTATGCCAGTTGATAGACCAAGAGTAGATTATTAGATAAATCTGATATGTGCTTAATGGAACGGCTGACCGGCCGTTCCACCTTTTCCTATTCTAATATTTTAAAGCTACATTCAGTAAGCACTTTGACCGGGTTGGCTCTTCGCTCCACTATCCCACGCGAGTATTTTTCTTTTAACCTCACTGCGCTGGCTCGGGCTCCAAAAGAAAAAGATTCCGCAAATAAGAAAACTCGCCCTCGCATGCTCGTTCGGTAAACTTTGCCTTTATCTTGTCCAAATGTCCTTCAGG
This sequence comes from Thermoplasmata archaeon, assembly GCA_030655715.1. Classification (GTDB taxonomy): domain Archaea; phylum Thermoplasmatota; class Thermoplasmata; order SG8-5; family SG8-5; genus UBA147. Next base: position 4,701 of record JAUSPR010000183.1, on the reverse strand, counting down.
ACTTTGGATACCGAATAAAACAGGCGGGGTATTAAAGGAATGATGCGGTAATCGTGTCACCAACCCGGTTCCATAAACTACCAGCCCCTGAATTGACTGGCGCTTGCAGCCTGGGCTGGAAGTTTACGTGAATAGGCCATACACCTGATTTATCAAAGCTTATTGGCTTTGATTTCATGCGCATTGATATGGACGGTGCATGGCGGTTTTACACGTTTTTCGGGTCACAACCCCGCCCTAAGATAAGTTTTCAATATACCAGGCGGGGCATGATGGCTAAGGCTGGAACTGAATATAGGGATGGTTGGCCGGCATTTATTTGTTGGCAAAATACGCAATGATTCTGCCATTCGTGCTTGCAGAATCAAGTTTAACAAAACCAAATCTTTCGAATTGAACAACCTTTCCTAGATAATACATAGTTGTTTTCTCTGCAAGTCCGGTGATTCTAGAACCATCTGGCATCAGTACCTCTGTATCAAAAGAATCAGGACCAACCCAGTGTACGATTTTCGCGCCTTTTTTCAGCACATCCAAATCATTGCCAATGTATTTTAATTCCGTGCCCTGGATCTCAAAATTGCCCAGGTCCTTGAGCCGGAGAATGCTTCCTGGCTTTGCCATTTCTAGGTCCTCGGAGGTAAGCCAGACCTCGATGTCTCCTTCCATGTTGACCTCTCTCTTTCCAAGTTCTGGACGCTCTGGGTGCAGGGGCGCGCTTGAATGGAGTTTTTCAATGCCAGTTATAGGCCTGGCATGGGGGTCTCTGACGAAAAACAATCGGACCGCGTCATTGTCGATGATGTCCCTGTTCATTGCATAGAGATTCTCCCAGGAGAAGCGAATGTCCACTGCTTTTGCGCCGACATCGTTCCAGTACTGGCGTATTGCGCCGGGCGCAATCCCGCGCCTTGCCAATGCGGATACTGTGCCCAAACGAACGTCATCCCAGCCGGTGTATTGGCCTTCGCCAATTGCAGCCTTTATCTGCCTGGTACTGAGAACCGTGTCCTCGATTGAAACCCATCCGTAGTGAATGAAAACCGGCTTTGGCCAGCCCATGTAATCGTAAACATAAATTTGGCGTATTGTATTGTTGAGATGGTCCTTTCCCCTCAGAACATGGGTCATGCCCATCAGGTGGTCGTCTATCGCAACCGAAAAATTGTACAATGGGTAAACCTTGTATTTTGTTCCTGTCAGAGGGTGCGGTTCTTCCACCATGCGCATGGCCACGAAATCCCGAACTGCCGGATTGGGGTGGTTTATGTCGGTCTTGACAACCATGGAAATCTCATGGACCTTGAATCCGCCTGCCAGCAGTTTTTTCCAGAGTTCCAGGTTGACTTCCGGCGCGGTAGAACGATGCGGGCATTCTTTCTTTTCATCCTTTAACTTGCGCCAGGCCTCGGATTCGCAGGAGCACATGTATCCATGACCAGCTGCGAGAATTTTCTCGGCATACTCATAATAGATGTCGAACCTCTCGCTTTGATTGACAACTTCATGATATTTCACGCCCAGCCAGTCCAGGTCCTCTAGAATCATTTTATAGGCTTCCGGTAGAACCGTCGGAGGATTCGTGTCCTCCATCCTGACGATAAGCTTGCCGCCGTAACGTTTCACATATTCATCATTGAGAATTGCCATCCTGGTGTGGCCGATGTGTAGCGGCCCTGAGGGGTTCGGGGCTAGGCGCATAACAACGCCATTTTCTGCATTCTCCAGGGCTGGCAGGTCCTTGATTATTTCCTTTTTCTGTTTAATAAGCAACTCAGGAGCCAGCGTCTCCAATTCAGCCTTCTGCTCATCGAATGACATGGAATTGACTGATGCGATTGCTTTCCTCGCAGCCTCGGAAACTTCCTTTGCCCGTGATTTCATTTCTTGCATCTCGTTCATGATGCGGCCTATGACGGGGCCAGGACTTGCCTTGCCCTCATATTCCAGGGCATTCTGGAGCGCGTATTTCCTTGCCAAGGTCTCGAGTTCGGACATCGTCAATGCATTGTTCTGAGATATTTAATCATAACCGACTAAGAACAATATGTCCCGATGCGGGCTTATTATCATGCAACTTTCAGTGCCTTGAGGACTTTCTCATGCTTGCCCATTTTTCTGATGATTTTGGCACATTCATCAAGCCAACTGGCCCTTGATTCAAGAAGATTGTTCTCCTTTAGAAGAGAAACTGCATCCTCCATGACCTTGGCTGCCTCATCATCCTTGCCAAGGCCTGCCAGCGCGGTTCCATGGTTGAGCATGGCCGCTACGCTCATCATGGGCTCCCCGAGTCCGGAAAAAATTTCCCCAGCCTCATCAGCTAACATAGCTGATTTTTCATACTCTTCTCTCCGGTTCAGAAGGTCGGTTAGATTCACCAGTCCATGGGCCCGCATCCTGTTCATTCCTGCATCGGCTGCAAACCCGATGGCCTTTTCAAAATAATCCGCGGCAAGCTCATCATTACCGGAAGAACTCAGGATTATGCCAGTGTTTATTCCGCACCTTATGCGGTCAGGTATGCTTGCCGCCTTCACAAAAACTTTCATGGCAGTATCCAGGCGTTCTAACGCGTCCTCATGTTTGGTCTTTGAAGGCATTAGCATGGCGCTTTCCATCAGACATCTGGCATGTAGGATTTTATCTCCGCCTTTCAGAGCCAGTGAAATTGCCTTCTCTGATGCATTCAATGCATCAGAATTTCGGCCAAGCTTCCTCAGTATGCTGGCCCTGGCATAATATACCTCAGCCTGTAACTTCTTGTTCTGAGTAACAGGAAATAATTCCAATGCATCGTGGGCATCGGCCAGCTGCCCGGTTTTTGCCAGTATATTGGCCAGAAGTATCTGCGCTTTGGCAGCTTCTTCAGTTTCCGGAAAATTATCAATGACGCTTTTGGCAAGGTCCATTGCTTTGTCCCATTTTCCTGCCTGGTCGAACGCCCTTGCAGTCATTTCCATTATTTTCACGGAGTCTGTATCCGAGTCCAGGATGATTTTTAACAACCCACCAAGTTCGTCAATATTTTGTGTGACCAGTAATTCTTCACCCTTTCCAAGAACAAGATCTCTTGCCAGCATTATTTTTTCGGCCCTGACAAGATGATGCAGGATTTCCTGCCAGTCCTCATTCAAACCAGTGTAAAAATTGGCAGCATCCCCATGAATGCCCTGCTGAATTCTGGAATTCATTGTCCCATTCAGTATCGAACCAATGGCAGGATGAAGCGTATAACGGCCGTCTGCCTGCTGCTCGAAAGCAAGACTGCGCCTGATGCTGCCAGCCGAAGATAATCCAAGCAGTTCTATATCGTCCGCATTAAAGGGTTTCCTCAAAACCGAAGCAAATCTGCAGGCCCTTGCCAGTTCTGAATCCTTGTCAAGAATTTCGTCCTCCACAAATCCAGCCAGGCTGGAAAGCGAAGTTCCTCCGGCAAGTAGTTTCAAGGCAAGCGGGTGACCGCTTACCATCTCGGAATTATATTGAGCATTATTTTGAAAATGGTCAAACAGCTCTGCCGAGTGAGCCTTGTCAAGAGGTCCAAGTTTTATTTCCCTGATGGATTTTTCAAGCTCCAGGTCTTTCAAGGTGTAGAATTCCGGCTTCCTGCTGGTCGCTATCAGCAAACTCGAGCCAGAGCCATTAACTAGTTGGACCAACAACGCAAAGAACGGATCAAGAGAAGCCGGTGCCAGGTCATACTCGTCGAATATCAATGCCATTCTGGATTTACAAAGGCAATTGGCTATGTGCGTTCCCAACTCGGGCAGGTCAATTTCCACCGTGTTAGCCAGTGATTTTTGCAATGAAGGATGCCCGATATCATTCAGGAACTCTCCGAGGCTTGACAATACTGAATGTTGGGAATCATAGGGGTAGATGCGGCGATACATGACATTTGTACCTGGGTTTAATGACCTTGCCAGCTCTGCAAGTGTTGTGGTTTTCCCTATGCCGGGAATCCCAAGAAGAATGATTGTATTCGGTTTTTCAGCATCCAGCATTGAGACAAGTTTTTTAATTTCTGGCCTTGGCACGAAAAAATCAGGTTTCTGAGGAATGTGTTTGACTTCAGATTTGGCTATTTCATGTTTTTTTCTGGCCACCTCAAGAGTGCCATCGCAAGCCAGTACTCGGTCGACAGCCATCACTCTGGGTATGCTCATGGTATTTCTCAAGAGCTCGACAGCCTCATCCCCGCGTATGTTTCTTGTTCCATCCGGCTCAATGATATTTATGTTCATGGAATCCAGGAATCGGTTAACTTCCGAGCTCCTGGTCATGCCCTGGGGCGTGAGCGTATAAGTTTTTCTTTTAGACCTAGCGCCCTTCACATGAGCCACCCTCTCGGTGACGAGACCGATGTCCCTCATTCTGTTCAACTCGAGAGTGACATGGGCCCTTGACTTTCCCATTGCCGTGGAAATTCCTGACTGGCACATCTCAGCAGGGCATTCAAAATCCTCGGCATGCCTGCTGTAACCAGCTAGATGGACAATAATTCTATCCCTGACTGTAAGTGCTCTCTCTCCCATTGACCTTGGATAGCTGAGAAACTACTTAAATATAGCTGGAGATTGTAAGAGTTCAGTCTTCTGAAGTTTGCTCCTAAATTGTAGATTTGTTGATTGTAAATTTGTTAATTGTTGCGCAAACTACCAGCCCCTTAAAATTGTAGATTTGTTAATTGTAAATTTG
>JAUSPR010000182.1 GCA_030655715.1 Thermoplasmata archaeon | reverse complement strand
TTCATGCCGATCTTGATGTCCTCTGATTTTGTATCTTCGAACCACGATAGGAGCCTGCCGCCGCCATATCAACCACCCTCTTATCCACCACCACCACCAGGGACATAGGCGGTCTCCACCACCTTCGTAAGTTCAGTACCTCCAGCCGTATCATAGCTCAGCCCCCCCGAGATTATTTGATGTGTTATGGAGTAGTTCAGCCGGGTTTTCTCCCGAGGCGGTAGCCGAGGGCGCGCCGACATCCGAAGGATTCGGCTGCACAGCCAGCGGAGTTCTGTACCCAAAGAGAAAACCTTATCGATATCATCTTACGCAATTAATTTTCCATCATAAAATCTTTATCAATTTTTAACAGAATAGCCCGGGCTCTGCTGGCATTCTTTGAATTCCCCAGAGCCTCATATGCCTGTATTTTTCCGACCCAGGCCCATACATAGTTCGAATCAATGCCAAGAGCTGCGTCGAAGCTGCTAATAGCTTCTTTCAGCAATTTGTTCTTCAATTCTGCCATGCCCTTCCCGTACCACGCTGACAGAGAGGTGGAATCCTTTTCCAGCGATTTTGAAAAGCTTTCCACGGCATCTGAATATCTATCGAATTTTAGCTGTACCTGCCCGCGTGCCCTCAACAGTTCCGGCCCTGGTTCCGGTATCGCGAGGCTGGCAAGCGCGTCCGCCTCCCTTCCGAGGTCTATTAGAATCTCTGATTGCAGGATGCTTACCTCATCTGGTGCGCCTTTGCAGTTCTCCAGCTCTTCAAGGGCCTTTCCTGGCTCTTGAAGCCCTACCAGGGCCTTGGCCTTCAGGTAATGCGGCTCCCAGCCGGAAATACCCTCCTTGACCAGCTCATCCGCCCATGCCAGAAGATTATCAAACATGCCCATCTTGAGGAGAAGTCTGGCTTTGGTCAATTTCTGCGACTCCGTATGGCTCTGGGTGATGATTCCCATGCAGCATATTCCCAATTCATCGTACCGCTTCAGAGTGTCCAGAAGTTCGGTTGCAAGATGAAGCGAATCTTTGTGCGTGGGATTTCTGGCAAGCATGTCATTGACCGATGCAAGGGCGCGGTCATAACAATAGCTGGATTCTTCAAACCGCCCGAGCTCCTCGAATATCTCACCGCGAAGCTGCCAGGCCTCGTCAAAAACCGGGTTTAGTAAGAGCGAGTTATTTGTTGCGTCTAGTGCTTCATCCAACCTGTCCAGCCAATACAGGACATTGCCCTTGGCAAGCCAGGAATGGTCGTAGTTCGGGTTGAGATCCAGGGATTGCTCGATATACTCCAGACCATTCTCCACATCGCCTAATTTGGCCATACCATAACCTTTGGCGTAGAGCGCGTAATCAAAATCAGGTTTGAGCTCAAGCGATTTCTCGTGATATTTCTGGGCCTCGGCATGCTTCCCCATCTTGTCATATGCATTGCCGATATTGTTCCAGGCTATTTCATAGTCCGGGCAGACTTCAAGCGCTTGCTCGAAGAATGGTATGGATTTCTCCCACCGGTCAAGATTGTAATATGCATTACCAACATTGTTGAGAAGAACCTCGTCCGCCGGGTCCAGTTGAAGAGCTGCCTCGTAGCTGACAATAGCATCTTCCAGGCGGCCCATGTTGTGAAATGTATATCCACGGTTGTAAAGAGCTTGTTTGTTCGCTGGCTGAATTGAAATTGCCTGGTCATAGCATTTTATGGCTTCCAATTGCATGCCAAGCATGAACATGGCAAGCCCCCTGTTATTCCAGGCCTCGGAATTTTCTGGATTGATTGCAATAACTTTGTCAAACTGGTCAATGGCCTCCTCGAATTCCTCCTTGGAATAGAATATATTGCCCATGGAATTGAGCGCAGCCTGGTTCTCCGAGTCATTTTCAAGGATAATGGATAGCTGCTCCAGTGCAGCCTCGGTGTGGTTCTTGTTGTGCAGGAGAATTGCATACTGCATACGCACCGTGGGCTCTTCAGGATAATCATCCAGAAGGGCCTCGTAAGACTTGAATGCGTCCTTCCATCTGCCCATCTGTGCCAGCGTAACCGCACGCTCGAAATGGATGTCCAGATTTTCGGAATTGGATTCAAGAAGTTTGTCCAGAACGTCGAGTACAAGAGCATGCTTGCCCAGGTAAGCATATGTATTGGCCATATTGAAAAGTGGAGTATCATAATTCGGGTCAAGCGCGAGCGCACGCTTGTACAATTCCAGGGCCTTTGTATGCTTTCCGAAAGCATCCAGGCACACACCATAGTCATTCATTATCACGGGATCTTCGGGATTCGCCTTGATTGCTTGTTCATAATATTTGATAGCTTCTTCATGTCTATTACAACGTGCCAGATAATTGGCCTTTAGATGCGCCTTGTCCTGGATTTCATCGGGTTCCATTTGACCCAAATAGGCTGACCATCTAATAAAAACTATGCGTTATTGTTTTCTATCTTGCCAGAAAATATTTTTTCCTGGTTGAAATCATAATAATCACCCAGTATGTCAATGAGTTCCATGAGCTTGTTCTCCAGAATTGAACGGGTCTTCACGTTCCGGGTTACAACACTACTAAGACCATCCATCTTGTCATCGTAGGGTGCTGGCTCGCCCAGGAGTGAGTAGATAATGGTATGCGCGAGATTGACATTTTCAACGGAGTTATATCCACCCTCCAGCACCACGCAGAGCTTTCCGTTATTCATTTTCTTCAGGCGCTTCACGAATTCATAATATCCATTCGAAGTTAGTTGTAGATTGGACTGGCTGTCCGTATAATGGGCATCGAATCCCACAAGGCACATCACATAGTCAGGAGCATAACTCTTGAACACTGGCCGGATTATATTCTCAAGAATCATGAGATACTCATCGTCACCACTGCCCTCCGGTACTTCGACATTGATATTGTAGCCACGACCTTTTCCTTTCCCTATCTGATGGATGAATCCATCATGAGGATAGAAATCATGGGGGTCCCTGTGCACCGAGAGATTGAGAACTGTCGGATCCTCATAGAAAATTCGCATTGTGCCGTTTCCTGCATGCGCGTCAATGTCAACTATCAAGACCTTGCTGGCCAGTCCCTGGCTTTGTAGATATCGTGCAGCTACCGCTGCATTGTTGAAAACGCAGTAACCGCCGAACTTGTCTGTGCTAGCATGATGACCTGGCGGTCTTACAATGGCAAATGATGTATTATACTGGCCTGTGGCTACAAGTCTATTGGCTTCCATTACGGCGCCAGCCGAGGAAATCGCTGCCTTGAATGTGTTGGGTGCGATATACGTGCTATCTCCCAGAAAGCCGCCGCCCTTCTGACAGTAATTTCGTATAAAATCAACATAACCAATGTCATGGATTCTGGTCAGGTCCTCATCGCTTGCAACTTTGAAATCCGTGATGAGCTGGCAGTCCTTTCTGTCAAAAAGCCTTAGCCTGCCCTGCAAAAAGTTCATTATCTTGATAAGCCTGGTCGGGTTTTCCGGACTGGACATCTCCGAACGGTGGACTATATGATTGGAGTTGTAAACTATTCCACATTTGTTCTGTTCTTCCATGTGTTTACTCCTTCTGACTTTTATTCAGCATCTTCTCCAGGGAATACGAGCGTATCGCATTGGTCACATCCCCACGGGTCTTTTCAAGAACCCCTCTGGCAATGTCTTGCTTGCGCCTTACTCCGACCATGCTGTTCGGATAGTTGAAATTCATGAGAAAATCGTAAAGTTTCTCCATATTATCCAGATGCTCGGCTGCGCCGTCAACCGCGCCCTTTCTGATATTGTCCAGGGCCAGGCGACGAATTTCACCAATCAGGTCACCGATTCCGAGAATGTATGCCTCCGGTGTTACACCCAGTTCCTTGTAAGGTGGTAAAGGTTGAGAATTTATGTAAGCATGCAGCGCCCGAACTTCCACATATTCCTGCATGGCGCTCTCCACTATGCCTGAATGCAGCAGGTCAGGAAAATCCCTGGTGATGCCCACAAGCTTGTGAAGCTCCTCCATGGCATCTTCCATGCCTGGAACCGGGTCATTGCCCATGTGCATCGATCTTATTGCCATGCCGCAGAGCCTGATAATATTCCTTGAGGATTTGAGAGCGACCTCTCTCACTTCTTCCTTTTCGTTCAACTGGGACTCAATATCCAGAGCAATTTCACCAAGGTCTTGCATGGCCACTGGATGGGTTTAAGGAATTAATATACTTTCTATCGGCCATATGTGTGGTGCATGGAAGGTCATGCACATCGCATGGCTGCCATT
>JAUSPR010000181.1 GCA_030655715.1 Thermoplasmata archaeon | reverse complement strand
CCCAAGATGAATTACTCTCTATCCTTCAATCTATATTGGGCGCAGAGTCACAAATCGAGGCGGTTTGCTGAGGTTTTAATAATCCAAGCCTAATTTGACGCCGTGGAATTATTATCTCTGTATCGTGGTTTGTGTTTAAATTGGGTTTTTATCGCCGGGCAAACTTCCTGACTTTGAATGATTATGATGATCGATTTTCAAGCCAGTTCTCAAGTTCATTTTTCATGGCCTGGTATGACTCCACAAGTTTCCTGCCTTTTGCTGTAAGCCGTGTGCCGCCGCCGGAGGCTCCGCCCACTTCGGTGGCTATGATGCCCATGCCACACCTCTCATTCAGTTCGCTCAACATTTCGTGCGCATGTCTGTAAGAAATCCTGAGGTTCCGAGCCGCCGCCGAGAGCGAGCCAGTCTCATATATCTCCATCAGCAGGTCCGCTCGCCCCTCGCCTATGACGGGTTTTCCGTCCACTTCCAACCACAACTTGAATTTTGGCTTTAGCTTCATGCAATCACCCCAAAACACGAATGGTGTCACCCACCTTCACAAGACCAGGTGTGATTACCTTCGCGAATATCCCTTCCTTTGGCATCACGCAATCCCCGACCTTTTCTCTTATGCTGCAGCCATGATGGCATTCCTTGCCGATCTGCGAGACCTCTACGATAGCTTCACCGATTGAAACCCTGTTGCCTATCTTGACGTCCTGCCAGTCAATCCCCCTGGTGGTGACGTTCTCTGCGAAATCGCCCGGCGCTATTGTGGCCAATTTTTCCCTGAATAAATCAATTGACTCGATCCCTAAAAGGCTAATTTGTCTGTGCCAGTCGCCGCTATGCGCGTCTCCCTCTAATCCACTCTCGGTAATCACAGCGCACTCGACCTGCATCTTCTTCACGCCCTTTGCAGCGCTCAGGTTTATCGATACCACTGTTCCATTCTTCATGGTTAACGGTATTGCGCGCGCCCTATTAAATTTGTGCTGGTTAAATTTATATATCGTTATGCATTCTCGTGCATAACGGTGGTATTCAGTATGAAAAAAAACCAAATGATTGCGATTGCAATAGCGGCTATAGTGATATTGGCAGCCTTCAGCACCTGGTATTTGATTGCAAATAAGGACAAGCCGGTATCAGTTATTCTCGCAACAACCACAAGCACCCAGGATTCCGGTCTGCTTGATTACATTCTGCCTGATTTTAATTCGAAATACGACGCCGATGTCAAGGTAATTGCTGTGGGCACTGGGCAAGCTCTGGAACTTGGCAGGAATGGTGATGCGGACGTGCTATTCGTGCACTCTCCAGCAAAGGAAATTGACTTTGTCGACCAGGGCTACGGGCTTTACCGATGGAAAGTGATGTACAACCAATTCGTCATCGTGGGACCCGCCTCTGACCCTGCTGGAATCAACGGGACAGCATTGGCAAAGGATGCATTGGGGATGATTTATAACACCGGTTCGAAATTCTGCTCAAGAGGGGATCAGTCAGGCACACACACTGCTGAACAGAAGCTTTGGACCTCAGCTGGGTACAATTACACTGGCATAACCATGCAATCCAATTCAAGCTGGTATCTTTCCCTTGGCCAGGGGATGGGCGATACCCTACTAACGGCATCAGAGAAACAAGCGTATACCATTGTGGATGAAGCAACATGGTTCAACCTCGAATCTGGTCTTGACCTGGTGATTTTGGTTAAGGGAGACGCAGTCCTGTTCAATCAGTACGGCGTGATTCCGGTAAATGGCACTATGCACCCTGCAATAAACGAGGAAATGGGAGTAAACTTCGCGAATTGGGTAACCTCGCCCGAGACACAGGCCATGATTGCCAACTATACACTCAAAGGCAATCAGGTATTTACCCCGAACACAGACAGGAAGCCTTGAATTGGAAAGCGATCTGCTCAACGTAACCCTATTGTCGATATTCGTTTCAGGAACAGCTACACTCTTAGCTTCACTCTTAGCCATACCACTTGGGTGCTTCTTCGGCATGAGGAAGTTCAGGGGCAAGGAAGTGATTCGGACGATTACGTACACGCTATACGGTTTTCCCCCGGTGGTTGCGGGCCTTGTGCTTTACATCTTGCTTTCGAACAGCGGCCCCCTTGGCAGTCTGCAGCTCCTGTTCACGCCCACCGCTATGATACTGGCCCAAACCCTGCTTGTTGTCCCTATTGTTATAGGCTTGACAATGTCAGCGGTCTCAACCACGTCTAAAGATTATACCGAAACCGCAATAATACTCGGAGCAGATAGTTGGCGCACAGCAAGGACGGTGATACATGAAGCAAGGGTAGGCATAATTTCAGCTGTAATGATTGGTTTTGGAAGGGCCCTTGCTGAAGTGGGAGCTGTGATGTTGGTGGGTGGCAACATCCAGTGGCATACCAGAGTTCTCACGACCGCCATTGTCCTTGAGACAAGGGAAGGTAATTTCGGTTATGGTCTGGCTCTGGGTGCCATACTACTTACAATAGGTATGATATTTTTCTATCTAATGAAGCGATATCAGGACAAGGGGATGCTAACATGAACGCCATACAGGCCAAAGGCATTTCCAAATCGTACCGAGAAAGAAAGGTTCTGAAAGAAATCGACCTCGAAGTTGAAGAGGGTGATATATTTGCAATAATAGGCCCAAGCGGAGCCGGGAAAACAACCTTGCTGCGCATACTTTGCAGCCTGCAACCCCCCGACTCTGGCACTGTTGCAATACTTGGAAGACAGATAAGTTTCAAGGCAACAGAAGACCTGCAACTGCGCAGAAGAATGTCCTTCATTTCGCAAAAGCCAATCGCATTCAGGAATTCTGTCAGGGAAAATGTTGCATATTCTCTCAAAGTACGGGGTGTAGAGGACAGAAAAGAAATGGTGGACAACGCCCTTCAGCATGTAGGGTTGCTTGATTTGGCGGACAATCTCGGCATGACACTTTCCGGCGGCGAATTACAGAGAATGGCGTTTGCCCGTGCCACTGTGTACAATCCAGAAGTACTGATTCTCGACGAATTCACAGCCCACCTGGACCCCTACAATATCAAGATGCTCGAGGATGCCTTGATTTCGTACCAGAAAGAAAATGGAGCTACAATTCTCACTGTTACTCATAATATGTTCCAAGCAAAGAGGATTGCTAGGACAACAGCGGTCATGCTTGACGGCCAGATTGTGGAACAAAATGATACTGCCACGATATTTAACAACCCGACGGACGAAAGAACCGGGCAATTCGTCAAAGGGGAGATGATATTTTGATGCATGACCCATTTGGTAGGCCAGTGAAAAGCTTACGTTTCTCTCTCACCGCGCGCTGTGATATGAAATGCTCTTATTGTCACAAGGAAGGCCAGCGTGCTTCCGAATTTGAGATGACCGCCCCTGAAATTGAGAGAATTATAGAGATCGCCGCTATGGCTGGCATTGTCTCGATAAAATTCACAGGCGGTGAACCATTATTAAGAGAAGACATTCAAGACATTATAAAATCAACAAGTGCACGGATCCCTGACGTTTCAATTACCACCAATGGGACGAAATTGGCCGGGCTGGCAGTTCCTCTCAAATCTGTGGGTCTGACTCGGGTGAATGTCAGTCTGGACTCGTTAGACAGAACAAGATATATTGAACTTACAGGAATGGATAAAATTGATGACGTGCTTAGTGGAATTCGGTCTGCTGTGAGCGCGGGTCTGCTTCCAGTGAAGGTCAATATCGTCGCGCTGCCTGACACACCAGTTGATGACATATTTGCTACGATGGAGGGCGCATGGGACCTCGGAGCAATCCCCCAGATTATCCAGCAAGTTGGGAAATCCCCAGATTCCTCAACCTTCGACTCGGTAGAACAAATCATCAAAGAGAAAGCTACCAGGCAAATTGAACGTGAGATGCATAGCCGAAGCAGGTATTTTATTCCCGACGCCGAAGGTTATGAACATGAAGTTGAGTTGGTAAGGCCGATGCATAATACCAGATTCTGCGCCAACTGCACCCGTTTGCGGGTAACAAGCGACGGACATCTCAAGCCATGCCTGATGAATAACGACGGGTTGATTGATATTATTGGTCCAATTCGAAATGATGCTACAAATGAAGAGCTACTTTTACTATTCTCAAAAGCAGTTAATAATAGAAGGCCATATTGGACATAGGAGGGATAAAATGAAGACCGTTGACATATCAGAGAAACCGCCAATGCACCGGACTGCGGTAGCGGAAGGGCGCTTATCGTTGAACGTTGAAACAATCATTGCCATCAATGAAGGAAAGGTCAAGAAAGGCGACCCGTTCAAAATTGCAGAGTGCGCGGCACTCCTGGCAGTGAAGAAAACTCCTGACTTGATACCGCATTGCCACAATATCCCGATATCTTCCATTTGCATTGAATTTTCCATTGTGGATGCGGAAATCATATGCACATGCACAGTCAAATCATACTACTCTACAGGTGTCGAGATGGAGGCACTGGTCGGAGTTTCCGTTGCGCTTTTAACGGTTTGGGACATGGTGAAATACCTTGAAAAGAACCAGGATGGCCAGTACCCCGGCACTGCAATTACAGATATAAAAGTCCTCAAGAAGCTGAAGGAGGCCAATCTATGAGCACCCATGAGCACAAAAAGAACGCCATAACGAACATCGGTTTCTACGTCATCACTGTGAGCGATACTCGGACAAAAGAAGATGACACAGGCGGTCAGTTAATAATGAGCCTGGCTGAGGACAAAGGTCATCGCATCGTGGGCTATGAAATAATCAAGGATGACATCAATGCCATTGCAAAAATATTTTTAGACGTTTCTGAGAAAAATGATGTCGATGCAATAATTTTGACTGGTGGGACCGGGATATCCAGGAGGGATGTAACACCAGAAGCAATCCTCCCGCTTCTGGACAAAAATCTTCCGGGTTTTGGCGAGATATTCAGGGGCCTGAGCATGCAGGAGATTGGCAGCGCTGCCATGATGAGCCGGGCGCTTGCTGGCACTAAAAATGGTAAGGCCATATTTTGCATACCGGGTTCCAGGGGCGGCATACGGCTTGCCATGGGATCCTTGATTCTCGAGGAAACCGGGCACATGCTCTGGGAGATGAGGAAATGACAGGAATGAAGCCATTCAGGGACCTCATAACATTCGAGGAAGCTCTCAAGATTATTCTTGAGAACAGCCAACCAGTATCCCGAACTGAAACCGTGGAACTTGAGGATTCAGCCGGCAGGGGTTTGGTCAATGATGTCACCGCTTCAAGGAATGTGCCGGGTTTCTCCAGGGCCGCCATGGATGGCTATGCCGTGCGTGCAAGAGATACATTTGGTGCCAGCCGGACCGCGCCAAGGAACTTGAGGAACATGGGCCAGATATTTACCGGTGAAACACCCAATGTCACTGTTGAAAATGGCCAGTGTGTCCAGATAGCAACAGGCGCTCCAATGCCGGAGGGAGCGGATTCAGTCGTAATGGTCGAAGAAACAGCCCATGAAAATGACAGCATCATGATATTCAAGCCAGTCTATCCGGGGGCCAATATGTCGTCCCATGATTCAGACATCTCAAAGGGAACTGTTGTTCTAAAGGCTGGTACTATTCTTGACCCTCCAAGGATTGGCGTACTTGCTGCGCTTGGAATTGAAAATGTTGATGTTTATGGAAAACCAAAGATCGGTATTTACCCGAC
>JAUSPR010000162.1 GCA_030655715.1 Thermoplasmata archaeon | reverse complement strand
ATGCACCCAATCCCATGGGTACAGCAAATTGCAATGTGTGTAATTTTGATATAAAGAAAGATATGGAATCAGTAAATTTAAACAAACTTACTGGCAAATTGACTGAATCTGTAAGTGAAATCATGTCAGGTTTAAACGAGTCAGAAGATTTCGAGGCTTTGCCTGATGAATTGAAGAGCCAGTTTGCCAAGCTGGTTGATTCGGATGATGTAGATTTTGACATGGAAAAACCTGTTGAACTTGATGCACTGGGGATAGATCTGGACAAGATAGAAGAAGAGGCTGTTCCAGAGCCTTCCGCACAACCCGTTGAAGAAATAATTCCAGAGCAAAAAGATGATTCCACTGAAGATTTAATTGTGGAACAAATCCATGAATCTGAAGAAGAACCAATTCCTGACCTGGACGAACCTTCTCAAGAAGAACCTGAAATTTCCGAGGAAAAAACTCCGATAATAGAGGCCGCTCCAGCTAAAGCAGAGGAAGAAATAATTACCAAAAAATCAACAGAGGAAATACCCGAGAAAGAACAGGAAAATATATCAAAGCCAGATAAAAAAACAGTTACTGATAAACATGAGAAAGTGAAAAAAGTTCTTATGGACAAAATGACCCAGTGGAAAAAAGCAGGATATGATGTATCAGGCCTGGATGAATGCTTAGAGGATGTTGAAAAATTCAAGGGTAAGGCCAAGGTTATTTTGAGCAGTGGAAAAGTCATAAAATCCAAGTGTGAAAATCAACTAGCCATGTGGAAAGAAAAGGGCTTTGATGTTTCCGAGCTGGAACCATTACTTGAAAACGACGTTGACATCTTCATGGACAAGGCAAAAGAATGCCTCAAAAAACAAAAACAATAATCCATCACTTGAAACCCTTGGCCACATAGTAGATTTCTGAACTTGATTTCCTGGACGCTTTCGGATTATATCGTTTCACTGTCCTGAAATTTTTCTGCAACTTGATGAAAAAATCCCTGGCCATATCACCATCAAAGACCTTCACTGCAAGACTTCCACCTGGTTTGAGAAATAGCTTAGCATATTCCAGAGACATTTCTGCAAGCTCGATAGACCGTGCATGGTCCATGGAATAATTACCGCTGATATTGGGGGCCATGTCCGATAGGATTATGTATGCCTTTTTTCCGGCCAGCAATTCCTTTACTTGCGATTTCGTAAGAATCGACCTTGCGTCGCCCTTCAGTATCTTGACGCCAGGTATGGGTTCGATGGGCTTGATGTCCAGGGATATAACCATACCAGATTCCCCCACCAGTTCGGACGCAACCTGAGACCATCCTCCTGGATTGGCACCAAGATCGATAACACAATCCCCTGGCCTGAACAATTTGAATCTTTCATCCATCTGGAACAGTTTGTATGCGGCCCTGCTTCTATAATTGTCCTCTTTGGCCATCTTATAATAATAGTCTTTTTTCCTGTCCATCGTCCAGCTTTTTGACATGTAATGCCTCAGATTCCCAGAGTTGTCTGTTTTGTATCAACAGACAGGGCTCCTGCCTTGAATTTTTGTAAAATCGCCTGAAATATGATGATTTCAAATTCCTGGTCATAATTCGCATCCCTAATAATATATGCCTGGTCTTTCATGGCCAGTTTGAAACCTCTCTTTGCAAGCAATTTCTTCAATTCCAATCGTTCTTCGTTCGAAATCTTGATAGCAAATGCTTCCGGGTCTCCCTCGAAGCCTGCTCGGATCATTTCGCCTCTGAACACCGGCCTCTTGAATAGTTTTTGAAGAAAATATAACTTAATTTCGGGTTTCTTTTCCGGTGCTATGTCAGGCAAATTCGCACATATTTCATTTAATGTTTCATAAATATCTTTCTCGGCACTGGTGGATATGGAATAAACCTTGGAAGGCGGAAATTCCTTTGAGGTAAGAAGTCCCATTTCCTCCATGGCCTTCAGATATCCTGTTAGCACTAGCCTATGCACTTTGTGACCTTCATCTGTCAATATTCTATGGAGGTTACTAATTGATTTGTCACCATTTCCAAGTTCTTGGAAGATTATGTTCTTGAAACTATTGTCTGGAATGAACATGTTTCACCCGACTTGGTAACAAACTTGGTAATAAATAACCTTTTCGGTGGTTTATCTGTTACCAAAGTTAGTTCAAAAATCTCTTTAAACCCCAAGCAAATATGCAGGGTTCCCGAAAAATATAGCCGTAGTTGGAGTATGTTGACTGCTTTAGCGGTCTGTGGGCGAAACTATACCAATTAATGTTGTTTGCAATAACAACAGGCATTTCAACCAGCAATCCGGTATATCCACGATTGCAGGGAATAAAGGAAGGGTACAGTAAATAAATAATATCTATACTAAAATTAGATATTAAAAAAGATACATATAAATGTATAAAAAGAATAATATAAAAAAGGAAGGAAATAAATGAAACCGGTTCAATTAAAGGAAAACGCGAAGCCCATGACGGCTTCGGGAATCGGAAACCCCGAATCAACAGAGCTATCTCTGTTCGTAAGAACCTCGGACGAGGACATAAAGGAATGGGACAGACAGAGGATACACGATGCGCTCATACGTGAAACAAATATCAGCGAGGATGCCGCTGCCATCGTGTCGAAAGAAGTGGAACGCCTGATACTATCTTTGGATATTGACTACATTACCGCCCCCCTTATCCGGGAGCTGACAAATGCCAAGCTGGTCGAATACGGCCTTGCCCGCATAAGAAAGCAGCATACCCGGCTGGGCGTTCCATTGTATGATGCAAGAGAGATTATAATTAATCCTAATAAGGAGAATGCGAATGTGCCACACGGCCCAGAGGCAACAAATCTCACTCTCGCTGAAAATATCAAGAAGGAATTTGCACTGCTGGAAGTATTCGATGAGAGCATTGCTGATGCTCACATGCATGGGAAAATTCATCTTCATGACCTGGGAATGGTTGACAGGCCCTATTGCGGTGGCCAGTCAATAGAATATGTGAAGAAATTTGGCCTGAATCTTCCAAATGCGATTTCCATTGCAAAACCCGCAAAACATGCAGACGTGTTAATAGAACATGTTGTCAAATTTTCTGCTGCACTTCAGGGCCACTTTGCAGGTGCAATCGGCTGGGACGCGTTCAACCTGTTTCTGGCACCGTACCTTGAGAAAACCAATGACAAGCAGATGAAACAACTGGCACAGAATCTTATTTATGAATTTGCCCAACAGGCTGTTGCACGCGGCGGTCAGTCGATTTTTTCAGACCTCAACCTTTACTGGGAGGTTCCGAAGCATTTCATGAACGTACCGGCTATAGGACCGGGCGGAATAGACACTGGCCATACATACAAAGATTACCTACCAGAGGCACAGAGATTCGTTGACGCGTTATTTGACGTTTACATGGATGGCGACGCACTTGGCAGACCGTTCTTCTTCCCGAAACCTAATGTGCACATTACAGAGAAATTCTTCGAGTCAGAAGGTCACGAAGAATTTCTGAACAAGATCTGCAAAGTCGCATCCGAGAAGGGTAATACCTACTTCGTGTTCGACAGAGGGGACACCGCAAAAATCAGCGAATGTTGCAGGCTGACATTCAAGCTAGACAATAGTGATCTGGAGGATGCAAAAACTCCTTGGAAAATGAGATATTCTGCAATGCAGAATGTCACGATTAACCTTCCCAGAATCGCCTACGAGGCTAATCTGAGTGATGAGAGGCTGAACGAACTAATAACCGACCGAATCCAGCTTGCTGCAAAAGCACATCTCCAGAAGAAGATATTCATATCCAAGTTACTCAAGATGGGAAAGTACGGTCCGCTGTCACTGCTGGCAATGGAGCCTGACGGCGAGCCGTATTACCGCCTGGAAAAGGCTTCTTTCCTCGTCGGCATGCTCGGTCTGAATGAGATGGTCCAGTACCATACCGGTGAGCAGCTTCACGAGTCAAAAGATTCACTGATGTTCGGATTCAAGATAATGGCCCATATGAACAAGGAAGCCGAGAGGATCGGCAAGGAAGTGGGAATCAAGATGCCTCTGGAGCAAACTCCTGCCGAATCAACAGCCTACAGAATGGCGAAACTGGACATGAAGCATTACCCAATGCAGGCACCCACTGTAATCAAGGGCAACAAGAGCGCAGGAGAGTTGTATTACACGAATTCGACCTATATGAACGTTTCAGCACCAATTAACCCGATTGAAAGGGTCAAGATGGAGGGAAAATACCACCCGCTGATTGAGGCAGGTGCATTAACCCATGTCTGGCTCGGCGAGAGCAAGCCTTCGCCAGAGTCCTTAGCCAACTTTGTTAAGAAGACCATGAGGAACACGCAGAACGCGCAAATTGCGTTTTCCCCGGAGTTCACATCCTGCCTGGACTGCGGCCAGACTGTACGCGGGTTGACAGGAGCCTGCGTGAAATGCGGCTCCCAGAACACCGAGGGCATTACCCGGGTCACGGGATTCTTTTCGAAGATTAGTTCCTGGAACAAGGGCAAGATAGGCGAGTTAAAGGACAGATATAGAACAGAGATACAGTAGATTAATGGAGATTACCGAATCACGATTACTCCCCCTTTTATTTTTTTAAAATTTGCCAGCGTGAGCGCTGGCTGGAATATTATAAAAAATATGGGGGAGTATTTATGAGAGGCCTGGTGTTATCGTTTAGGCCTCTTACCCTGGCCTCACAGCCAGGGCTTTAAGGGATTTATGCAATTGGTGTTTGTCACTTGCCACGACAATAATAACAGTACCCCGCCCTCCAGTTAACATAAGATGATATTCAGGCGAGGCATGCTGCGATTGATTGTTTTGTTTACAAATGATTTTAAAATTCTGTTAGCTTATGCTCTCTTTAATTTTTTAAAAAAAGGGGGAGTTTAGGTTATCGACTCTATCAAGTATGGAATGTAAGGATGAAAAAAAGTATTCTGTGCAAGAGCTTCCAGAATAGGGAGGCCTGGTGAGCATCCCACTATCTATCCCTCAATCGGGGAAAATATAACCTAGAGTAGAAGAGGAACATATACTCAAAGCCCCCCGCAAAACCCTTTTACCTCTCATCACTATACCGTCTAGCATGAAGGTACTCATGGTAGGCGGCGGAGCCCGCGAACATTGCCTCGGCGATAAACTTGTCACTGACGGAGCCGAACTTTTCACAGTGATGAAGAATAACAATCCAGGCCTGGCTCAGCTTTCCAAAGATATTTTGCATATATCAGATACCGACATTCCCGCCATCGTTGAATGGGCTCAAAAGAAACAGATAAAAATGGCGGTTATCGGTCCGGAAGCCCCTCTGGAAAAAGGCATAGTCGATGCTCTGGCCGCGGTCAACATACCCTCTGTAGGCCCGACCAAATCATGCGCCAGGTTGGAATCCAGCAAGTCATTCACGCGCAACCTTCTGGAAAAATACAAAATACCTGGCAATCCGCAATTCAGGGTTTTTTCCTCAACCGAGGGAATCCGCGAATTCCTCGAAGAACTGGGTGATTTCGTGATAAAGGACGAGGGCCTGGCAGGCGGCAAGGGCGTTAAACTCTCCGGAGAACATCTATCCAACGTGGAAGAAGGTTATGAATATGCTGTCAGATGCATTCACAAGAGCGGTGCCGTGGTGATTGAGGAAAAATTCATTGGAGAGGAGTTCAGCCTGCAATGTCTCACTGACGGGAAGAACGTTGTCGGTTCGCCGCTGGCCCAGGACCATAAACGGGCGTTCGAGGGCGACACCGGCCCGAACACTGGCGGCATGGGCTCGTATTCCGATTCCAATCATCTGCTTCCATTTCTTAAACAGAAAGATTACGATGCAGCCATGGACATCACCCGGAAGGTCTGCGATGCCCTTAATGAAGAATGCGGCCAGTTCTACAAGGGCGTGATGTACGGCGGATTTATCTCCACGAAAAAGGGCGTTAGATTGATTGAATACAATGCTCGGTTCGGTGACCCGGAGGTAATGAATGTCATCCCACTTCTGGAAACAAGCCTTCTGAATATGTTCCAGGCTATTATTGATGGAAATTTAAAACCGAACATGGCAAAATTCTCGAAGAAAGCTACTGTCTGCAAGTACGTAGTTCCAAAGGGTTATGGTGTCAAGTCAGAATCAGGATTCCCGCTCCAGGTCGATGAAATTGCCATTGAGAGGGCCGGCGCGAGGCTGTTCTATGCGGCG
>JAUSPR010000160.1 GCA_030655715.1 Thermoplasmata archaeon | reverse complement strand
TATGGCAGTTGCATACCTGATTTATCGAAGCTTGTAGCTTCGATTATCGATGAAAATATATTCACGGTATGCAACGGTGGAACAACGACTGCTTATGCCGATTCATTTCAGCCCTGAAGGACTGAGCATTCTCGGCATATGTGCAGAAAATTACATGGCAGTCTGCATATTTTGGACCCTTACTTCTGAAACTGCTTCCCAATAAGCGAGAAATGTGCCAGGAGAGATTCTATCTGAATTCTACTGTTACTGCCTTCAATTATCCTGAATTCAATTTCTCCCATCTTGTCGATGAACTGAACTTTACCATACTCCGAGATATCCAGTTCAAAAACGTTCTTATGCATCTGACGTATAATGTCCTCTCCAGATAATCCATATTCGATAAGAAGTTTGTCTAATTGTTCTCGTGATTCTGTGAATTTACCGGATATTGCCAATTCCATCATCTTTATTATGTCTTGAGGACGGCCAGTAGAACTTGTCTTGTACACAATATCAGAATCTACCTTGGAACCCAACGCCGAGGAAACCTGGAATACATTGGTGGCCTTTCTAAGGTCTCCGCCTGAAACATAAAGCAATGCTTCAATTCCATCCTCTGTTATTTCAATATCTTCTGCTTTTGCGATTCGCATTATGTACGTCGTAACGTCAGCTGGCAGAAGTGGTCTGAACCTGAAAACTGCGCATCGGGATTGAATCGGGTCAATTATTTTTGATGAATAGTTGCATGACAGTATGAATCGGCATGTACCGGAATATTTTTCCATGGTACGTCGCAGGGCTGCCTGAGCATCGGAGGTCAATGCATCGGCTTCGTCCAGGAATATAATTTTGAACTGGTTGCCACCGAGTGGGGAGGTCCTGGCAAAATCCTTGATGGTCTTTCGAACAACGTCGATTCCTCTCTGGTCTGACGCGTTTAGTTCCTGAAAATTATTGCCCCAGTCATCTTTGAACATCTGGCGGGCAAGGGCGATTGCGCAGGTTGTTTTGCCGGTACCGGCCGGGCCAGCAAACATCAGATGTGGCATATTGTTATTTCCAACATAGGCCTTTAGACGCTCGACTATGTCTGTATGACCTACAACTTCGTCCAGAACCTTTGGACGGTATTTCTCAATCCACAAATCCTTCATGGGTCCTCCCCTACTTGTTAATGACTGCCTTGAATTCCGGTGTGTCCCTTACCTGATCAAATGAGGGGTCTGTTTTCGCCCTCTCACGGAATTCTTCCTCTACTTCTGCGGAACGTGTAAGGAATGGAACTACCAGCTTGAGATTGCCTTTCATGGCTTCAGCCGATGCTTTGTAATACCAGGCAGCGGCATCGTTCATGTCTCTCTTTACCACATTATTCAGAGCCTGTATTGCCTCATCGTATTTCTTTGCCTTGAATAGGGCAGCTCCCTTGGTCAGGTAGGCAGATGTGTCCTCGCTGTCAACTGCGATAAGTTTATCAAATGTTTTTACAACTTCATCATATTTTTCCATGACAAATAGAACAGAACCCAGGTTGTGAAGAGCTATAGTATCCGTGGGTGTTAATTCCACAGCCTTTGAGAAACATTCAAAAGCATTATCAAGCTCATCATTTTCGAAATAGTGGTCTCCTGCCTCCATGTAAACATCAGGATTATCAGGGCTTGCAGCAATCTTGGCTTGATATGGATCAGTGGGCTTGACAGGTTCCTCCTCTTTAGTGGGTTCTGGCACTGGTTCTTCAACAGGAATTTCAACAATTTCGGGCTCTGCCTCGATGATGGGTTCTTCTGCCATTGGTTCGGGTTGAGTCTCAGGTTCTTCTGGAGCAGCCACAATTTCGATTGCTTCTTCAACAGGTTGTGGCTCAACTTCCGGTTCCACCTCTGGCTCTGGTTCTGGAGCAGGTTCTTCTGCGACTGATTCAATAACGGGCTCTGGCATGGGTTCCTCGGCTACCAATTCAATCTCAGGCTCGGGAATTGGCTCGAGCACTGGCTCAGGTTCAGGTTCCGGCGGTTTCAATTCATTGATTCGGTTATTTGCCTCTTCGTTTGTTGGATCTATGCCGGATATCTTCTCGTAAATTGCAAGGGCTTCCTCTGCCTTATCTTCATTGTACAAAGACCCGGCTTTCTTGCTGAGCAATTCAATATCATCTGGCTTGGTTTCCAAAAGCTTGTCAACCGCAGTCATATTATTGGGGTTGAGACTCAGAACCTTTTCATAAATGGCAGGTTCTTTGGCAAGATAGGCCAGTCTCAGGTACGCTTCTATGGCTTCTGCAGTATTTCCATCGGCCTCAAGGAGTTCTGCCCTCTTTCGCCAGAGTTCAGGGTCCTTAGGATTTTTCTTTAATTTGGCTGCAATGGTATCCAAGTCAACAGGAGATAGTTCAGCAAGTTTCTTCTGGTAGGTTTCGTTTGCTGGTGCGATTTTTATCAATTTTTCAAGCATCTCGACCGCATCATCTTGTTTCTTGCTGAGGAGAAGGGCTTCCACCTTGTTTTCCATGGCCTCGAGATTGTTTTCCTCATGCTTGAGAACTTCGTCAAAGCACATGATGGCGTAATTTAGCATCGCTCCAGTTTTCATATGAACAATACCACGGCTCATCCAGGCATCCGTGTTGTTCGGGTTTAACTGGGTTGCCTTATCAAAACACTCAACCGCCCTATCGGGTTCTCCAGTTTCGAAAAGCCCATGGCCAGTTCTTGTGAAAAGTATAGAAAAATCATCTGGTGTTTCCGCAATATTTTCTTCCCTGTAGAGATATCTGTGAGCTCGCCTGTATTCAGAAGCAGCCTTATCTGGATCGCCCGCCTTAAGGCTCTTATCGGCGTCATCCAATAATTCCACTATGGCTGCAACCGCTTTGTTTTTCTTCTCCTTCTTGCCACCAAAGATAGGCATGTCACATTCTCCATTATAATATTATTACTAGGTATTTCCTGAACATGAAGGACATGAAGGTTTATAAAATTGTCGTAATGAATCTGGATTGTTTAATCAATAGGTGGAAAGGCTCAGTGCATCGTACACCCTGAAAAGCTCAGTGCATAGGTAACTTCATATTCATATTTTAGGTTCTGTGCATCGTGCACACTTTATTACGAGCCAGATCTAAAGAGT
>JAUSPR010000159.1 GCA_030655715.1 Thermoplasmata archaeon | reverse complement strand
CGTATTTGGAATCAGGAACACTCCTGTGGAAAAATTTGTAAACAAGGTACACTGCGATGCCTATCAGGAATATCTGGATGACAGGATAGATTGTCAGGCCCAGATTATCGCCAATAACGCTGGTTATGATATCTGGATTTGAATTCTGAATGCCCAGAAGAGATGTGCCAATATCGGCAGGCGTGAAACCATTCAGTGTAGGCTCGAAGAAAACCATGAAACTTGACTGGTGCTGTGGCCCTACCAACATGCCCGCGACAGTCATATTCCCGCAGGTAACAAGGAAAGTGAGGAACACACCGCCCATGACCAGCACGCTGATTGAAAGCAGGAGAGGGAGAACCGTGGCCGCGGCCACAGGCACAATCATCGAAAGGCCGAACCTGGACAGGAATATCATCATGAATGCCATGTACCCGAGCTTCCACTCGAACAGTGAAACCATGAGTGCGACAAGCATGAACAGCACCATGAAAAGGCCGAATTCCGCCAACTGATAACCAGCTGCGGCCGTGACAAACAAGCTGAGCATTATCAGGCTTAAGTAAGGAAATTTGATGGAAACGACCGCAACAATCACTGACGCTGTGATGACCATCCAGGCAGGGTAGAATGGAATCCATGTCATTCCCAGTATGCCGAGTATGAAGAAAAGGCTGGGCATGAGCAGCCACGGGGTTCTTCTTTCATCGTCAACCGTATCCACGAAAACCCGTCTTACTCTGCTCATAGCATCACTGGCTTGAACTCTATTCATCGGGCTTCACCTCCTCGGGTTCTGCTGCTGCTTTTTTCGATGAAACCAGTTCCATCGCTCTCTTGCGTCTTTTCAGATTAACCGCATAGAGATAGATGAACAAAGGAATTGCCAGAGCGCACATCCCTGCCATTGGTAAAATTATCGCATCATCGGGAATCCACTGGCTCCTGTCACCGCCAGCATCTGTGTATTCGAAAGGGAAATCAGTATATTCGGAAATACCCATCACGCTGTAATTATACATCCTGGACGTAACCACGGAATTGTACTGGTCCCATGCAGTCACCCAGAACGTGATATTGGTGCCTGCAGGATATCCTGGTATGGATCTCTTCAACTCAGTTGAGTTGACATTTGTCTTGGAGAAGTTCCAACCCCCTTCCCTGGCATCGCCCTCGGGTGTTACGTAGGTCACGTAGAGATTTGCGCCAGATATGGTGACGTTCTCTTTGGATATCAGGATGATGCTCACTTCTTCCGAGGCATTTGCCCGCATGGGCCAGTATGTGAGAATGACGTTTTCATCAAATGTGTCATGCCTCCATCCGCTTCCCACGACTGAGTATGAAAAGACCTCAGAGTTTCGTGAGTCCATGGGTGTGAAAAAATAATCATAAACAACCAGATAGAATTCAATGTCATAGCCATTAAGTGGAAAAGGCTCGATTACACATTGAAATGTAATATCGTCTAACTTCAGGAAGGGGAATGAGAACGGAAATTGAATGCCGTCGTTTGGATACACCACGCCATACATTGTGGCTTGCTTGATGAATACCTGGGGCAATTTGGAAGACACTGTAACAATTATCTGGTCAAGGGTCGTTATCTCTTGCGGTGTCACACTTACCCCCAAATTCTGTGAAAAAGTCTCATATTGCCAGCCAATTTCGCCAGTCCTGGTGCCGTTTTCCAGGGATGTTTCCAAAGCAGTGTTGGGTGCACCGATATTAGAGCCCATCGCCAGTATCATGGCTATTATTATAGTTGCAGAAATCGCTGTCCAGATTGTTTTCATGTAATGCACCTCATGCTCGCACCTTGATCTTATGCCTAATGCCAATTTTTGGCTTGACCTTGGATTTCAGTCTGTCGCCCAGTGCCACTCCGGCAAAGCCAGCAAACAGGTACTGCGCCGGAATCGTGGTTGCCATCGGAACGCTCGGCGGTGGCGGTGGTGGCGGCGGTGGTGGTGGTGGAACCGTGCCTGTAGGCAGGGGTATGCCATTCGTACCCAAAGGCGGCGGCGGCTGTAGCGGGGCGGGCGGCGCCTGGACGAAACGGTTGCCGAAGAATATGCAAGACAGATTGTACATCGCTTCGGTCTGTCTCTCCGGATCGAAGGAGAAAACCTCTACCATACCCTTTCCGTACCTGAAGTAGGAGGCAAACAAAACCTGTGCGCCATATGCTTCTGCCCACAGCATGGGCTGCAGGTCTTCATATCCTGGTGTGATGGCGACCACCGCACTTGTAGTCACATTCATACTCATGGGTCCCGAGTACTGGGATGGTGATTCCCCTGTATGGCGGAACTCAGCTATGAAATTTACATTTTCATTAAGCGTTTTTGTGCTCAAACACATTGGAAATATGGCAGGTAAATCGCGCATGGCCTTTCCGATGAATACAAAATTTTTTCCAGCCAATACAGCAATTTCTATGCCTTTTCTGAACTCTTGATTAAGTTCAATTGCGCCAAGATCCTCGATTATTATCAAATCATTATCCATTATTGGATTTGATACCGGGTCATTAGAAAATTGCCACTCTACATCCCAGATAGTGTCATTCTTGCTTGGGATATTCATTTCATCAAGTAGGCCAATTGAAAAGCTATTTTGGTAGATTGTGCTCTGTTCCCTTGTAATTACGAATACATTTGTCGGAAGCTCTATCTTGTAAACCCTGGTCGAGATGAACAGTGAAGTGACATTGTGAACAGTCACGCTGGGAAACCGAGCCAACACATCATTAACAACTTCCGGATCGTATCCGCTCAATAGAAATGGCCCCCCGGAATAATTGGCACCGAAAGGAAATTTATCTGTTTTTATTGTCGCGTCAGGCGGCCCGATTAGTCTGTAACATATAGTTTCGTTTCTGAGCAGAGCATGCACCAGCCCGAAGCTTTTGATTGTGTCATTTTGCTTATCGTCCATCGGTATGACAAGGTCGCCTATGCTGAATGGCATGGTCTCATAACGTTCTCTTACTGAAATTGGTCTGCTTGTTTGGGCCGAAGCCATGCCCTGAAGAAGAATAACAGTTGCCAAGAATATGCCTAGAACAATTGGCAAAATCGTTACGAATCTGTAATGTTTTCTATTGTTTCGGGTCATAACCTGTGTTCCGTATTCGGATTGGTCACTCTATTATAAATATTTCTGGCCTTAAAGCACATCTTGCGGAGGTTCGGGTACTGTCTCTTCATTATCGGGCAGACTGGGGGGGCCGGTTCCTGTTTCTTCCGGTGATTGCGGGCCATCTTTCTCATCGGTTGCAGCGTCCTTCACCTCTTCTGAACCTTCTCTTTTCTTTCTCAGTTGCTTGATTTTTGGAAGTATGAAATCTAGAGTGAATGGTAGAATCAGGATAATGGCTATGGTAATAAATAATCCGCTCCAACTATTGCTTGGTACGCCTTGCAGGTTGGCACCTGTCACTTTCAGCTTCACAAGCCCGAACCATGGTATTTCTCCGATTGCCTTGCCCACTATCCATTCCGGCAACACCGGTTCGTAGCGCCCGTAATATGGCTGATCGTAGGACGGCACATTATGGTCGCCCATTGTTATGTAACCGCCATGCGGAACTTTGTTCGCATTCAGGTAGTATTTCAAAAGGCCATTACTCATACCCAGGTTGATCAGAACCTCCTGGTTCCAGAAACCATAATCGCTCAATAGAATATTCTCGGTTGTACCGTATAGCCCGAGTGATGGGATGTCGAATGTGTAATTATCAAAATCTATGCCATTGGCCATGGGAGAAACCTTCGAGGTATTGATATCAATCCATACAACTGGTCTATGAATGATCGGGATAACAGCTGAGCCATCAATCTCTTCGGTCATGCCATTTGGTCTGTATATTATCACATCTCCGTAATTTCCATACTTTGAATAGCCAGTGGCCTCCCCATCGACATATGTAACTACGTCATCGACACCATTTACTTTCTTCACGAACACCATGTCGCCGGTGTCAATGACCCCAATAACACTAGTGTCATTATGGCGCTGCATGCTGCCAGATTCCACAACCACCATTGGCGGCCATATACCGCAGTATGCGAAGAGTGCCAGCATTATGATACATACAAAAACGAATGCTATGAGTATGTCCTTGCCTATGTCGAACAAAGTTGATTTGAGCTTCTTTTTGTCCATTCTCTACCTTTCCAGAGGATGTGAACCGACATTCCTATAAATATCCTTTTCTGGATAATGATGTACAAATTACTACGAACATTTAAGTAGTTATCATTACTTGTTAATATTTGATATATTATGTTGAAATGTGGGCGCGCATCGTTTGTTACGAAAACCGTGAGTGTTGTAATTATCATTTTGATGATGCTCATTGCATTGCCACGCTTTTCGTCTGGCATAACCACATTTGAAAGTCCGATTTCCGAACCCTCAAAGCTGCAGACGCTTGACACAACTGCCCAGATAGAATCCATGCTGCTCAAGATTGATGAGAAACTTGTCGAAAAATATATCCAAAAACTTCAGGATTATAAGACACGGTATGCCTATCGTGGCGATAAATGTTTCCAGGCTGCTGAATATATTCACTCACACTTTCTCCAAAACGGGCTCGAGGCGTCTTATAGTGACTTCACATACGGGGGATACAAGATGCGCAACATTGTGGGCCAGATTACAGGCACATCTTCGCCTGAAGACATATACATTATTTGCGCTCACTATGACTCGACATCGCCACTCACATGGACCCATGCTCCGGGCGCGGACGACAACGGCAGCGGCGTGGCCGGCGTCATGGCGGCAACGGAGATACTGTCTGACTATGACTTCAACTGCACCATCAGGTTTATAGCCTTCGGCGGTGAAGAGCTCGGTCTCAAGGGAAGTTCCAATTATGTCAACCAGGTCTATTCTCTCGGTGAGAAAATTTGCGGTGTCATTAACCTGGATATGATAGCCTACAATCCGAATCCTGGCACGAATGAGGTCTATCTGGTCAGGGATTACGGCGACAAACTGGCGGTAAAAAAAGAATATGTGTACGGGCCAGCACCGGCCGGCGATACCACGGTGCAGTTCTGGCTCAATCACACGAACATCATAGACTGCACGCTCTGCATACAGGAACAGGGCTTGCCAGGCACATACCGCAAAATGACCGAAGGCTCGCCAGGCGACTACACGCTGAACCGCTCAACAGGCTTCATTGACCTATCAACCGGTTGGGGGCCGTTGGCCGAATATGAAAACCTCACGGCCTGGTATAACTATTCCGCATCCGGCTTTCTTATCAATTACACGAAGATGGTAATTCAGAAATATGCGCATATTATTGACATATCTCCGGTTGATTATCAATTGGGGAGCAGTGATCACGCATCGTTCGCTCCAATATATCCGGCCCTGATGTTGATAGAGAAAAAATATACCAGCAACCCAAATTACCATAAAATCACCGACACCCTGGACCATCTGAATCTAACCTACTGTGCCAACATCACACAGGCTGCCACAGCCACCCTGGCCGAGCTGGCCCAGCTCGATTCTGTCGACAGGGCATCTCCGTCGCACGGCCCAGGCTTCCCTCCAAATGGCTGTTATGAGCAATCGTCTCCTTGCATTTCCATCGAGATAAGAGACCCGAGTCCAATAAATCTCACCAGTCTTCAAATGCGGGTCAACGGCACGGATATCTTGCCCGCCCTGACGGGGATCCCTCTTGGATACAATGTTTCCTACACCCCGCCAACTCCCTATGCTGACGGAGTTTTGGTGAATGTCAGCATTTTTGCGGAGGACATTCATGGCAACGGTTTCAATCATACATGGGAATTCACCGTTGATGCGATTCCACCCCAGCCCCCAACGAATTTTTCCATAGCCTCATCGAGGATCGAGCTCATTAAACGCGGACTCGTGATGAACATCGGGACGACATTTGACTCCAGGCAGGCAAGAGCCCCATCTGTATTATTCCATGAAGGAATATACAAGATGTGGTACGCGGGACAAAACAGCTCCAACTTTCATGTGTGTTATGCAACCTCCCCCGACGGAATATCCTGGACAAAGCATGGCATAGTGCTTTATCATGGCATTGTAGGAGAACTGGACAGCAACTATGCCTCCTACCCCACTGTCATATTCGATGGCGAATACAAGATGTGGTATTCCGGCTGGAATGGAGTGAACGTCCGTATAATGCATGCCAACTCTTCAGATGGAATAAACTGGATTAAGCACGGAATCGCGGTTGATGTCGGTGCCGCGGGCACTATGGATGAAACCTATGCATATTTCCCATGCGTTATCAAGACGAACGAATACAAGATATGGTACAGCGGATTTGACGGATTGAAGCACCGGATACTCTATGCAAATTCCACGGACGGCATAACATGGACAAAGCATCCGGAAGATATTACCCCACTTGGCCCGGGCATCATGCATGGCGACGGCCTTGTATGGAGCCCGGAAGTGACGTATTTTGATGGGCTGTATCATATGTATTATGGCCGTTACGACGGCAGCCGATACAGAATCATGCATGCGACATCGCCAGACGGCCTGAAATGGTCGGATAAAGGCCTTGCGATAGATGTCGGCATAAGTGGCAATTATGATTTCACAGGCGCAGACATGTGCAGTGTCTTGGTAACTGAAAACGAAACCAAGGTCTGGTACTCCGGTTTCAACGGTGTAAACTGGCGGATAATGTATGCGAACATCACACCGCAGGATCCGGCCAAGGACCTCACCCTCACCTGGACCGCATCAACATCGCCGGATGTAGTGCGATACGAGGTCTTCAGGGAAAGCAGGCCTTCAGCATTCAAATATCCGCTGGAGAGGTCATTTCCCGAATTTTATGTTCCGCCCACTGGCCTTACGCCCTGGACCTTCGAAGCCGAAAGCGTTGCCAATGTCACAGCCTATGGGCCGAAAACAGGTTCTGACCCTTCATCCTTTTATTTGCCCGATGACAACATATTGAACATCGATCTGTACCTCAAATCCGATACTGGCGATTGGCTCGAACTCTCA
>JAUSPR010000158.1 GCA_030655715.1 Thermoplasmata archaeon | reverse complement strand
TGTATTTGTCAAATTCACCTTGGTTTTTCTGAATGTCCCGCAAACTTTCATCCAAGACGCCGCATTCGCTGAACAGCGTGTTTATGATCTGCTTGCTCCCCCTTTCCTTGAAAAGTTCTTCTGACTGTTTGTTCAATTCCTTCTGCACATCAGAGAGGGATATAGAACCCATGCCCGCCCCGGCACTGTATAACCTGTTTTTTACATCATCATTGCTTAGTGTGTCAAATGTCTGCAATTCAGAGAGACTGAACGCATAAACATTGCGGTAGACCTCATTTTGGGAATGTCCAAGTATCTTGTTCAAATCGTATTCTCCGAAAGCATTACCTGCGGAGTCCAGTAATTTGACTTGAGAACCCACATAACGCTCAACGCGGTATTTATCTCCGTTTTCGTCCTTGATTGTCAGTGTTCCACCGTGATTTCCACCTTTGAGGGGCATGTACTGATTTTGCTTGGATCTACCGTCTGGATACCCATAAAGAATCCTTCGGATAAATTCCAGTATCGTAGATTTGCCTGCCTCGTTTGGCCCTAAAAAGAGGTTCAACTTGGGATTTAGAGAGGTTATTTTTTTATTGTAAAAAATACCGAACCCATCTATTTGAATCCCATCGATCTTCATTTCTTCTCCCCCAGCAACTTATCATAAGTGAGATATTCTGCCTTTTTGATAAGTTCCAACAACTCCTCACCCGTTGGCATCGGAAGGTGTTTTTTCCCTCTGGGCGATTCAAATAAAAGTTGCACGGCATCAATAATCTCTTGACGTTCAGCATCGTTCTCGTATAGTGTATCATACATCCGTACCAGTTGCCCAATGAAATCCTCGCTTTCCTTCAGTTTCTCTCTGTCGATGGGCGAACTTGTTTGGATTTTTATATCCTCTATCCAAACGAAGGGGCTCTCGGTTTTTTCACATTCCCTAATATCGGTTACAAGGTCATCAACATTGCTCTGTTTCATCAAGTCTTTATTTAGTGACCCCCTTCCCGTAAGATAAATGCGGCATATCGCTGGTTTGCCATCTGATTTGCTTCTTAATTCGGTGATAAATGTGTTGATTTCCTTTCTCAACTCTTGGAATGTCTTGCATTTGTCGATTGAGATCTCCCTGGTATCCCAGATAATGTTCTCTGTGGATTGGAAATGTATGGTTGTGTTATGAGAGTCGTCCACCTCTATCAAGAATACGCCTTTCTCTCCGTTTTCTCTGATGTGCCTACCCTGTATGTTTCCAGGGTACACGATTGCGGGATTTTCATTTATGACCTGCTTGTTGTGAACATGACCCAAAGCCCAATAGTTGATAGGTAACTTGGTCAAATCGCCGATTAAGCATGGAGCGTACGGTTCATGCCCTGTTGCAGTTCCTAAACAACAATGAAGTAATCCTATTGTGTACTGAGGTGACTCTATGACTTTTTCTTCGAATTCCGGAATAACGCTTTCCATTATGTCTCTTCTGGAATAACTGTAACCGTATATTTTGGCTAGATTTTCTCCATCCCTCTGGAAAATATCTTTATGCACTTTTTTTCCCGTGAAAACATGGACCAGGTCCGGTATCTTGAGGCTGGACGCCCACCCTGAGGATGGGTCGTGGTTTCCATGCACGAGATATGTGTGAATTCCTCTATCAGATAGCCTTTCTAGGCCATCAATGAACCTAAGCTGGGCTCTCAGGCTCTTGTCTTGACTGTCGTATACATCTCCTGCGATCAATAAGAAATCTACTTTTTCTTCAATGCATAATTCTATTATTTTATCAAATGATTTGAATGTGGCTTCAGCTAGTTCCTGTTGAATTGCGGGGTCTATTTCTGAAATACCCTTGAACGGACTATCCAGATGTAAATCAGCAGCATGAATAAATTTGAAGCTTCCCAAGTATCATATCCTCCGTAAGTTGATAGGATTATAACGTTTAAATATTTATGTAGTTTGTAGAACTTGCAAACTACAAATAGATTGTGAAGCTCATTTGTTGAATGAGATTAAGGAAACCTTTTTAGATATTGAAGGTTTCAAGAGGCTGGTGGTGAAATAATGGCATCTATTACAGTGTACGGTGGGGCCAACGAGATCGGTGGAAACAAGATTCTAGTCGAATCGGAAGAAACGCGCATCATGCTTGATTTTGGAGCCCGTATGGGTTTCGAGTCAACATTCTTCTCTGAATTTGTTGATGCCAGAACGAATACAAGCCTCAGGGACAGGTTAATTATCGGAGCCATGCCATTCATCCCGGGAATTTATCGCTCGGACAAAATCCAGCCTTTAGGATGGGAAAATATTCCGCACGGCGGAAGACTTCTGACCGGGGATTCAAGATTATTCCATCTGAACTCTCTGATAACTTATGAGGCTTACCTTCAAGAACACAAACGCGGGTACATTGACGCAATGTTGCTCTCGCACGCTCATCTGGACCACACTGGGGATATAACGTACATTCATCCTGCCATACCGCTTTACTGCAGCAAGGTGACTGAAATCCTTGTCAATGCGATCGATGACGTAACATCATTTCCCTCTCTCGCGATAACAATGGATAGACCTGAGATCGAATATACAAAATCAGGAATGTTCCCGAACCAGCCGAAAATATCAAAAAAGAACAAATCCCGGAGAGATTGCATAACCATGGCAAACGGCCAGGAGGAATCTATCGGTTCTATTCGCGTGAAAGCGATAGACATAGACCACTCTGTTCCGGGGGCCAGCAGTTTCCTTCTAAAAACTAAAAGCAAGAACATTCTTTACACTGGGGACATTCGGTTTCATGGCACATCTCCCATTTCAATTGACGATTATGTGGCAGAAGCCGGGAACGATATAGATGTCCTGATTTGTGAAGGTACACGGATCGATTCGGAATCTCTCATAACAGAGGACATGGTCAAGCAGAAAATCATCGATGAAATGAAAGCGGCCAAAGGGCTTGTCTTCGTGGATTTCAGTTGGAAAGATACAACCAGATACGAAACAATCAGGCAAGCATCCGTAGAGTGCGGGAGGATATTCGTGATCAATGCAAGGCTGGCATACTTGCTGAATATATTTGGTCAAAATCCAGATCCGAATCAAGTCAAGGTATTTTTGAAGAGAAAGAGTAGTGCATTATATTCTCCGCCAGACTATTCCAACTCAAAACATGAGTATGGGCTTTCTGTGGATAAAGAAAACCTGGATTCCACACATTATGATAATGGCATGATTGCCCTGGATATTATCGCGAATCCCGGAAAATATGTTGTGATGGCATCATATTATGATTTCAACCAACTATTTGACTTCGCCAACGATGATGGAATAATTCCAGATTCAAGGTTTATAAAGGCTCAATGCGAACCCTTTTCAGATGACATGGAACTGGATGAAGAGCGCATGATAAACTGGCTTGAGAAATTTGGTATTGCATTCACCAAGGGAGAGCCCGACATGTTGCCTGGATGCACAAATCCTGAGTGTGTTAAAATAAAACGGATGATAGACCGCTCCCACGTATCCGGACATGCATCGAGGCCCGAACTAAAGGAGTTGATTGAAAAGTTGAGACCGAAAACCATCATTCCGGTGCACACGATGAATCCTGGCGAGTTTCAGAAAATCGCTGAAGAGATAAAAAATGAAACTGGCTACCATATTCATGTGATTCTCCCAGAGACAGGGACCAAATATGAGTTCTGAGAATACCTACCTAATTTTGAACTGCTCTGGACTCTAGCACTTTGGCACCGAATTAACTATCAAAACCCCACCATAATAGTCTTCCTATCCTTCAGATTAACCTCGGCCATGTCCATGTTCTCTATCCCGATGGCGTCGGCATTGGCCTTGGGTATGGTTATCATGTAGGAGTTGCCGCGCTTGGAAATTTTCACCTTCTCCCGCTGGGCAATCGTCTGCGGGTGGTCAGCCCGCCGCCTCCCCCCCCGTAGTACTGGCCCCCCAGGCGCGGCAGTGCCCAGGCCCTCTCCCCCCGTCTCCGAGCCGTTCTCGCCCGTAAGAGTTCAGTCTTCTGAAGTTTGCT
>JAUSPR010000156.1 GCA_030655715.1 Thermoplasmata archaeon | reverse complement strand
CCACTGTCATTATCCTGTATTTGCCTATTAGTGCCAGCAGCAGGTCCGAGTATTTCTCCAGGGTGAAGTCGCGGGTCATCTGGTGTCAATATACCGTCTCTGGTATAATATTTCTCCCTCATGGCAAGTGTTGAATGCAGTTCGGGACATTTTCAATCAGAACTCGGAACCAAAGTTCCGATACCGAATAAAACGATTTGATTACCGGCGCCAAGAACGCCAACTAATCGCCAACTTGAGCAGGCACATAGTGAGTGCCCCTGCCCTTGCCGACGAGCCTTACCAGACCTTTTAAAATCAAGTCTGCAAGGTCCACTCTTGCCCATTCATCGGAGATGTTGGCGATTTGTCTGTATTCCCTGTTCGATATCTTCCCATGTTCCTTAAGGTAAAACATCGCCTTTATCTGCCGGTCGTTCAGCCCGAGTTTCTTCATGTGCCTTCAACCGGTACTTCCCGTCCTTTCTGAACACCAGGCCCTTCTCCGTCATGGTTACCAGGACCTTCTCCACGAATGAATCATCCGGCTCCCGGAGCAACTCCTTTGCCTCCCGGAACGTCAAGGGCGCCTTCTCTATCCTGCCCAGGAGTATTCCCATGGACTGCGATATCTCCCACCGGTTCCCGAGCCGGCCCAGGAGCGGGGACACCACCCGGTACCCGTCTCTGAGCTCCAGCAATCTTCCGTACAACCTGCCAATCCATATCCACGAGTCCGGCTGTTGGGTCGCCTCCCGCTCTATCACGGCCCAGTCCACCCCTGCCAGGGCCAACTTGGCCATGTCATTCAGGTCAGCGGGCCTGCTGGTTATGGACTTGAAAAGGAATATGTCTTCCACAGAGGACACATGCACTCTGAGCAGACCCCCGTAATCAATAGGCCTTGCCCGTGACTTCATGCCCTCGGAATAAGTCAATGCGCCGCAAACCTTGCCCACGAACAGGTCGAAACGCATGCCATCATCCCTCACCAGCACGCAGATGGTCTTCAGGTCCAGATATTCATCGGTCAGCTGGCTCTGCGGCCGGAAGCCGTTCTTCAATGCCGCTTCCATGAAATGCCCCGCCATGTCGCTGTCAGGGAACACTATGTCCACATCCTTTGTGGAGAACTTTGCTTCATGCTTAATCATGGCCAGGCCGCCGATGAGGAATGCGTCCACTTCAACTTTCAGGATTTCCGACACGGCCCGTATAGCCCTGTCCAGATCCCGTTCCCTGAACATCTCAGCCATCGAGAGCGGCCTCCACTTCTTTCGCTATGCCGTATTTGCGCGAGAATGAGGCAAGGTCTTCCCTTCGCACCCTGGCCAAGCTCTGCAGGAGCAAACGCCTGACCCTGGACTCGTGCATGTCCAGCTTCATGGCCTGGATGAGGGCTTCGGCCTCGGAGATATCCGACGGAAGCGGCGAATGATGGTAATATTCGTTCCTGGAGATTATGTCGCGGCCCAGCTCTGCCAGCCTGCTGTACGCTGCCGGCCTGAATTCGGGGTCGGAAATGCTCCTGCCAATGGAGAATATGTACTCGTCCCTGCCCTGCCAGACGATTGTGCCGTCCGTGAATCTCTCTTTCAGGTGCACCAGGCTTCGATGCTCGGCGTATCTTTCCACAAATGAGATTACTGCCTCATGCCTGGCGTTCAGTGTGTAAGTTATAGCTTCCAGTACTGCAATACCCATCTGCCTCCAGCCGCCAAGTATTCCCTGCACGGCCCTGGGAGACAGCCCTGTCCTTTTGCATATCTCCCTGGCAGTGCAGCCCGGCTCCAGGACCAGGGGAAGGATCTTCAACCGTGAGCCGCCCATGAGCCTGTAATGGTTCATGATGGACTCTTCACGCATCAATCTGGAAAGCTCGTTACCCAAGGGAGTTTGTGCAATGTGCAGAGCGGTGGTGTTTCCAAAGCGTTGGACCTCGATAAATCCCATCATGCTGAGGTGTGTGACACTTTCGGATATGTAACTCTTTGACAGACCGAGCGTTTTTGCCATTGTCGTTATCGAATTCACATCATCCAACAGGATTTTCAGTATGGTCAGCTCTGTTCTGTTTATTCGTTCTTTATACATCGTAGCGCAATAATAACGAACAACTATATAAACAGTTCGCTAATATTGCGGCCACGCCGGGCTTACTAAGGAGGCAATGCTTCGTTTCAGTCGCAATAGAGATCAACGAGTCCCTTCATGCACCAGCAATATCCCTTTCCCTCTATAAA
This sequence comes from Thermoplasmata archaeon, assembly GCA_030655715.1. Taxonomy (GTDB): domain Archaea; phylum Thermoplasmatota; class Thermoplasmata; order SG8-5; family SG8-5; genus UBA147. The sequence continues at coordinate 2,159 of JAUSPR010000156.1, read as the reverse complement.
TGGATTTGCGCCCGTTGGACGCGCCCCCGCCCGGAGCGTTTCTCGGGGCCACCCTGGGGAGCCCTCACTACAGACACCCAGCGCCCTTCTCCAGCCCGTACAGGAACAGCGACGCAGGCATCACGCCCTCGTCCATGATGTCCTTCGTGAGATACGTCGTTTTGAAAGGATATTTCGCCTTCTTCAATTTGCCATAGTGTGACTCGAACCCATGAAATTCTCCGTTCTTCAGGAAGACAAAATCACATTCATGCCGTTCATAGAAGAAACCCGCGAAAGAATGCTGCTCTCTGACCACCGGGCGCTCCTCCGTCCATATCAAGTGTGATGCAATCACGTCCTCCACGAGCCCTTCTATGTGCTTGTCCACGTATTCTTGCACATCTTCCCATTTTCCGCCCCACTCATGCAAGGGAATGGAAACCGGAATGATTGGGCTCTGAAATACTATCTTTTTCTGCTTTTTGAGTGCGTGCATCTTTTTCTCGATATCCCACGCGTAAAGTGTGTAGGTGATTCTGGACTTCTCCAGCAGTTCCAGATAGTTGTGTACGGTATTATGGTGCATGCCTGTGTCCCTGGCGATGGAAATATAGTCTGTCCGTCCGGTTCCGATGGCGGAAATTTCCTGCATTATTCTTCTTGCTGTTTCTTCGCTCTTTTTTTCCTTGGAAAGAGTTCCAAGAAGCATTCTCAGGAGCATTTCATACGTTTCCTCTGAAACCCTGCCAGATTTTAAATAATCCTGTATCGCATTGGGAAATCCGCCTGTCAAGATATAGACGTAAAAAAGTCTCTCGACCTCTTCGTAATAAGGAAATAGTTCATCCACATTGGGTGCCAAAGGGGTGAAGCGTGTCTCCACTTTTCTCAATGGCTTGATGGCTTTCAGGAGAAATTCATCATTTATCCTGTCCTCAAGTTTTATCAAAGCCCTGACGAACTCTCTGAAAGATAGCGGATTGAAGTAATACTCATTCCCCTCTATACCACGACCGGGAAGCCTTTCGGTCATATTTTTGATTTCCACGGGATTGGAACCGGTCGCTACGATTGTGAATTCACCTTGCTCCATGATTTCCTTGAGGACTAAATTCCAATCAGCCAAATTTGTGACCTCGTCCAGTAAAAGATACCCCCCGCCTCTCTTGACAAGGATATCCATGATGATATTGCTCACTTCACTTCTATTGAACCTGTCACAGGAAATGTAAACAATGTTCTGCCTATTCACACCCTTTTTCAACAGCTCACTTACCATGCGTTTAAGGTAGACTGTCTTCCCACTCCTCCTTATGCCTCTCAATACGGTCAGCTTTCCCTCGGGAATATTGATAGTTTTTCTCTCCAAAAAGTTGTCCACTTTCTTGAGGTCTGGGTCTGTATTTTCCCAATCCTCGCTTTTCCACCATGGATTATTGGATACCAATCTTGACAATTTTACAGCCATGGGTGAGAATATACTGTCATAGATTATATATTTTGTGATGTGTATTTGTCATAAAACAGCACTTTTGTGACAACGCATTATCTTGAAACCCCTTTTTCAGGCACACATATACGACCCGAATCCGGCCGCTACCGGATTCAAACCCGCTCGCGTCCCCGCCCCCCTCGTGCATCACACTCGTTCCTCACCGTCCGCCCCACCCCCCCGGCCGCGCGCTCACCATCACCCGCGTATATTTTTTCGATTTCACGATTTCAATGAGCGCATCAGTATTCTTTACCTTTTCGTCAAGGGGCTTGCCCAGCGTGTCCTTCCGGTATGCCAGCTCCTTTGCCTTTAACAGAGTCTCTTCGGAACAAACATAAACTCCCTGGAGCGCAACAAGGGGATGTATTCTCTCCTGGCCCTTGTGAGAGTCGATAAAATTCTCTTTACAAACAATCGGTGAATGCGAAATCTAAATCAATGCAATAATGAGCGTTCGCCATGATTGGTCATTATGAAAACAATCACAATCATCGTGTGTGGAATTTCCGCAATCGGCATTATGAAAACGATGAGATTGCGGATTAATGGCTTCCCTCCCTTTTATCCCTCGGGGGAATTTCTAACTGGCCGTTCGAGGCCGATGCCCGGATGGGCATAACCCCGCCACTTTTATATCCCAAAAATAACATTCATCCCCCGAGGAGAACAATGGAGAAAGAGG
>JAUSPR010000154.1 GCA_030655715.1 Thermoplasmata archaeon | reverse complement strand
ACCGATTAAGCTCATCCTTTTAAAGCCCCGTCTTGAGCGAAGCGAAGGGCGGGGATAGTGGAGTGAAGAGCCAACTCGGCACCGAAGCTATGGCACCGGCCAACCCCGTCGATTCCCGATTCCCTCCAAACCCTCGGTTCGGAAACCGAATCAAATGAAATTTCTTCTCAAGAACACCACGACCGTCACCAAACTCAGCCACACCGACAGCACGATTATGAACATGAAGACCATTGGATTTTCCTGCAATGGCAACCCGATGTTCATGCCGTAGATGCTGGCGATAAGATTCGGTATCATCAGGATGATTGTGGCCGCAGTCAGGAATTTCATGACTATGTTCAGGTTGTTGGAGATGATGGAGGCGAAGGCGTCCATCAGCCCGCTCAGGATATTGCTGTAGATGTTTGCCATCTCGATTGCCTGGCGCGTCTCGATGACCACGTCGTCCAGCAGGTCGACGTCGTCCTCGATGAAGTTCTTCGCTTCCTGCTTTTGCAGGCGTTCCAGCATCAGTTCATTGGAGCGTAGGGATGTGGTGAAGAAAACAAGGCTCTTTTCCAAGTTGAGTAATTTAACCAGGGCCTCGTTCTTCAGGGACTTGTGAAGCTCCTCTTCCAATGCGTTGGTCTTGAAGTTAATCCTCTCCAGGTAAGTGAGGTATAATTTAGATGCCTGGTAAGCGATTTGCAAAACAAATCTGTTCTTTTTCTCCAAACAGAGATTTTTCACCTTTCCTAGTACAAACGGCTGGATAGTATCGGTTTCCCGGCTGGATACAGTGATGACCACATCATTGGCTATGATGATGCCCAACGGAATTGTGGTATATTCCACATCCAGGTGCTCCTCAAAGACAGGAACTCGCATCAAAATGAGTCGTATGCCGTCCTCGGTCTCCACTCTTGCTCGTTCATGAACGTCCAGTGAATCAGAGATGAAGTTTGTGGGAATGGAATATCTCTGGCATAGGGTTGAAATCTCTTCCGGGCTAGGATTGACCACGCGGATCCAGCACTGGCTCTGAAGTTCCTCTGTCTTCTGGAGCTTGCCGTCCTGGTCCTTGTAAACCGTCAACATGGTGTTCACCAACCTAGAGCATTATATGTTCTTCCGAGACTTAAGAGACCTTCCCCGATAAAAAGATAGCCATTTGACTATTGCGTCTTCTTCACACCCACGCTGATTGTTCCAATGCCTTCTATGCCAGCTTCAAGAACGTCCCCGTCAACCAACGGTCCAACGCCATCCGGCGTTCCGGTGGCTATGATATCTCCGGGTTCCAGGGACATTATTCCCGAGACATGGGAGATTATTTCCTGAATCGTGTAAATCATCATGCCTGTGCATGATTTCTGTCGATATTGACCATTGATTTTGAGCCAGATTTCCAGGTTCTGGGGATTCGGGATCTTGGAAGCCAGTACTCCATCGGAAATAGGCGCGAACGTGTCAAATCCCTTGGCGACGGCCCATGGCTTGCCTGCCTTCTTGGCCCTTGCCTGGATGTCCCTGGCTGTTGCGTCGATCAATACTGCATAACCCTGGACATGCTCCATCGCGTTGGCGGTTGGAATGTTTTTCCCAGCTTTGCCGATTATGACTGCCAACTCAACTTCATGATGAACGTCGTTCGATTCCGGGGGAATTATAATGTATTCCCCATCATGGACAATGGCACTCCTAGGTTTCAGGAAGAATTCCGGCTTTTCTGTTATGGACGCGCCCATCTCTTCTGCATGGGCCTTGTAGCTCCTGAGCAGGCAGATTATCTTGCCTACTTCGATTTTTTTGCCATCAATTTTCACGAAGGTCATCGACTCAACACCTGCGATGCTGAAATCGGCTGTGTGTATTAAAATCTAACTTAATCGGCATCCGAACGCGGTTCGGAACGGGTTGGATGGGAAATGGGGAATAAATCGAGTTGAATGGGAAGGGGGTGTGGCCGCCATCAAAATGCGGGTCAGGCTGGGTGCCGTTGCCCTCCCCGCCCTGACAGGCGAGGCTTCCCAAAATAGGGTGCCAACAAAATGCCTTTTTGCCAATAATATGCTGTCACTCATACAGCCAATAGATTGTAACCCCGCCCTACAATTACAATAATGACGCAATTCAGGCGGGGCATGCTGCCAGGAAAATATGCGTGCGGGTTTGGATGCCGAAACATGGAACTTGTAGGGCAATAGTTGAATGCAATTTCCAGCATTTTGTCACGTCGCATTCGACGATGGCATGGTCAATATTTAATTGCTAAATCCATGCCATAAAATACCAGCAATTTTTAACAATCGGTGAATGCGATAACTGAATCTCAGCATTTTGAGCATTCACCCTGAATCAGCAATCTGTAAACAATGAGATTCACAGCGTTGCCGGTAATCCGCGATGTAGATGCGATGAGATTACCGGGGGCCAGCTGCCAGCCTTATATGCGTGCGGGTGAGGATGCCGAGGCTGGGGCGCGGGGTGGAGTTGGCGTGGTGTTGGCATATGACAATCTTTTTAATATCATAAAGGCAATCTCCACTGGGGAATTATGCCTAATCCACCATACAACAACCGGAACCTGTTTTCCAATCATTATCTAGAGCATCTCATTTCCAAGACGCCGGAATGGGGACTGGATGACCATGAAAAGGCATTTGACGAAATCAAGAAAATCTATGAAATAAACAAAACCAAGGTAAAGGATGCCCAAGAATCCCAATTAGAAGAGTTCTTCCTGAGAAAGATTTTCGATATCATCAACCCACATTACATCGTCCAGGCGAAAACCGAGACGCAGGAATTTCCAGATTACGCCTTTTATTGCGATGATGCGAACCGGGACAAAGCTTACGAGAAAGACGCCCCCAAGTATACTGATTGCATCGTTGTTGGTGAGGCAAAGAAATGGATTGTTGACCTTGGCACTAGAGAGATAGGAAAGAAGGAAAAATACAACGACCCAAGCTTTCAGCTCTGGATGTACCTTCATAAGACAGGAAAAACATGGGGATTTCTCACGAACGGAAAGGTATGGCGCATCTTTCACAAAGACAAACTTGTTGATACGTTCTATGAAATAAATCTTGAGGAACTTTTAATTAATAATGACAAGGAAGCATTCAGGTATTTCTATTATTTTTTCCGCAGAGAAGCCTTCATCCAGATTGAAAACAATGAGATGTTTATCGAACGTATTTTCAAAGGGTCGGTTGATTATGCAAAAGTGCTTGGCGACGACCTCAAAGATAAAGTTTACCAGGCAATGAAAATCCTCTCAGATGGATTCATTGAAAATCCCGCAAACAAATTAGATAAGAACAAGCCCGAAGACCTGGTCAAGGTCCAACACAGCACTATGAGGCTTCTCTACCGAATGCTTTTCTTGCTTTACGCAGAAGGAAAAGGCTTACTGGACCTGTCAAATCCAGCCTATAGAAATGAGTACAGTTTCTGGAAATTGAAGAATGGCGTCAAAGAAAATTCAAAATCCATAAAATCTTACTGGGCAGACCTCGACTACCTTTTCAATCTGATAAATCACGGAAGCGAGGGATGCCATATACCCAAATCCAAGGTATTCATTCCACCTTATAACGGGGGTTTGTTCAGCCCCGAAAAGAATGTTAATTTAACCAAGTGGCAACTGACAGACGATAAATTAATCGAAGCAATCAAACTTCTCGCAATCGACCAATCAAACGGGAGCAGCGGGTTCATAGATTACTCCACACTGGACATCCGCCACCTCGGAAGCATCTACGAAGGATTGCTGGAATTCAAGTTGAAAGTCGCGGATAAAGAAATGGTGGCCAGCGGCGGGAAATCCAAGACATGGATGCCGCTCGAAGAGCACAACAAGGACAAGAAAAAGAAAGTCCTGTTCACAGATTTCAGCCCATTCGACCACGTGAGGGCGGGCGACGTCTATCTTGCCACAGACAAGGGCGAAAGAAAGGCCACTGGCTCGTATTACACGCCGGATTATATTATCGAATATATCGTGAAAAATACCATCGGGCCAGTAGTAGAAGAAAAGTGGAAAGAAGCTGAGAAAAAGCATTACAGCCTTGTGGAAGCCACCCTTAGCATAAATGTGCTGGACCCGGCCATGGGCAGCGGCCATTTCCTTGTCGGAGCCACCGATTTTCTCGCGGCCAAACTCATTATCGCCATGGAGAAGGACGTGCAATCCGAACTTATGCCTGACGATAAATCCTATGACATTCACTGGGCCAAGAGAGAAGTGGTTTCCCACTGCATTTACGGAGTAGATTTGAACGAGATGGCGGTAGAGTTGGCCAAGCTCTCGCTCTGGCTCACCACCATAAGCAAGGACAAGCCTCTCAGCTTCTTGGACCACAGACTGAAGCACGGGAACAGTTTGATTGGGGCCAGTATGGAGGATTTACCCAACTATCCGAGAGACAAGCAGGGTAAGGAACAGAGAAGGATAGACATCCCGGAAGGCTTCATCAAAAAATTTGTAGAAACAATAGAGAAATTGGATTCCATTGATGATGACTCTTTGAATAACATCAAGCAGAAAGAGAAAATCTTTCAGGAACTCAAGGAAACGTTGGAATACGACAAGATTAGGACAATGGCCGACATAAGAACATCATTA
>JAUSPR010000148.1 GCA_030655715.1 Thermoplasmata archaeon | reverse complement strand
GGTCAAAGGACTTCGCGTCTGGAAAGAGCGGAAGGAAAGCAAGAAGCTAATGAAAGACAGCCTGATGGTCGAGGACATGGACAAGAAGGACCTCCTGGGCATACACAATGGAAACGTAGCCACTCAGAGCGCGAAGATGTACTACCGACGGCATTTCGTTGACGATTGGGTGAAGATGGGCTGGCTAGAGAAGGATGGGTCTGACAAGTATGTCATGACGGAGAAGGGCGAGGTGGCGGCGAAGGTGTTTTATGTTGAGTGAGAATCAAAAATATTATACCCCTCCTCTCAATTACATACACCAAACTGAGCATAAATGACGAGTACGGTGCATATAAATGAGAAAAGTAACAGCCATTGGAAAACTATCAAGGTTGGGAGATACCTTTACCATAGACGATGTGAAAGAAATCAGCGATATGGGCGATGAGGTATTGTGGAATTTATTATACAGATTGGAGAGCCAGGGATGGGTGGAGCGCATCGAGAAAGGAAAATACATGTTCATCCCGTTGGGAGCCGAAAAAGGAAAATACACTCTCAACGAGTTCATCATTGGCTCCGTGTTGATTAACCCATACTGCATATCTTACTGGAGCGCCTTGCATTATTACGGACTGACAGAGCAGATACCCTCTACAGTGTTCATCCAGACGACCTCCCGGAAGAAGAAACAGGACATGAATGTGTTTGGCGTCAGGTACAAAATAGTTAAAGTCAAGCCCGAGAAATTCTTCGGAATAGAAACAGAATGGTTCGGCAAAGATAAGATATTCATAACAGACAAAGAGAAAACAATAATCGATTGCCTGGACAAGCCCAGATATTCCGGCGGGGTAATTGAGGTCATCAAGGGAATAAAAGAGCATTCCTTCGACAAAGCAAGAATCGTAGAGTATGCCATGAAAATCAACAATACCGGCGTGATAAGGCGGCTGGGCTTCCTGTGCGAATATTATGGAATAGAGGTTGAAATACCCCACCTGGATAGGAACATTCGAAACTACCTCCCTCTGGACCCCACAATGCCCCCGGAAGGAGAGAAGAACAGCAAGTGGCGGTTGACAGTCAACCTTGGGAAAGATTCATTGGAAGGTGTTGAATGATAGATACGATAGAGATTGGGGAAGTTGCGAGGGCGAACGGAGTGCCGGCCTCGACAATCGAAAGGGATTATGTTCAGAACTGGTTTTTGAAGGGGCTGTATTCAAAGGAAAGGGGCATGATATTCAAGGGCGGCACGGCAATAAGAAAGGCGCACATCAACAATTACCGTTTCTCGGACGACCTGGATTTCACCCTGATTGCGCAGATGGAAGAAACCCGATTGAAAGACATCATCGAAGAATGTGCGCATTTTATTCGGGATGAAGTGAACGTCAATGTCGAAGACAGAATCTCCCTGGAACAAAACGAGAATGGCTGGGTCGGCAATATCTATTTCAGGCTCATGAGAAAGACCGGGTCGCCATTGAAGATAAAGTTGGACATATCCAATGCCGAAAATGAGATTCTGTTGACGCCCTCCGAGAAGTTGCCTGTCTTCCACAATTATTCGGACGAATACGATGCGACGGTGGAGGTATATTCATTACGGGAAATTGTGGCCGAGAAGGCGAGAGTCCTGTTCCAACGCGTCAGGTCACGGGACCTGTACGATGTGCATCGTCTCTGGCAAAATATGGAGGGGGTTGAGGTGCGAACTCTATTCCTTGAGAAATGCAAATTCAAAGAAATAGTTCCGAAACTTTCTCATTTCATTGCAAAGGAGAAGAATTACAAAGGCGCATGGGAAAGTTCCCTCAGGCATCAGATGAAAGATTTACCCGATTTTGACGGTGTGTTTGAGGAGACCAGGTTGATTTTGGAGCGGTTAGGGGCTGAATGAGGGCTCCCCAACGCTAAAGTGTGGGGTATCCCTCTCAGTTGCCAGATTGAATGACAATGATTAGATTAACATTTATGTCATTCAATTATGTTCAAGTAGCTTGAATCATGCTGGCAGTGGGGGGAACCCTTAATTGAACCATTCCCACCTTCCACCGCAAATCTGAAGATTGCGGTATCCGGGTGGGACATGTTCAATGATAATCTGTCATAAATGCCGTCGAACCCCCTCATCAGGTGCTCCCGTTGCTGGCGAGCATGATGGGCTTTCTATCCGTGAGACCGCGTCACGATGACCTTCCCACCGCCTATTTTATCGACATATTTTTCAGCAATATGGGCACATGAAGGACGCGCTAATAGTCGAAGACCTGGAAAAGAAGGACCTCATGGGCATACACAACGGCAGCGGGGCTACGCAGAGCGCCAAGATGTACTACCGCAGGCATTTCCTGGATGAATGGGTGAAGATGGGCTGGTTGGATTTATCTCCATCCAAATTTATCTGGCATCCGAACTCCTGCTGGAGATTCGGAACTACGTGTAATCAGAGGGCATTTGGTATGAGTGCTGGGGTGCGGTGGGAGAAGGCTGGAAGAGGCGTGGCCGTATGCAAAATGTCGGTCAAGCTGGGTGCCGTTTGTCACCCCGGCCTCACAGCCGGGGCTTGACAGTTGAAAGTTGCAGAATATACCATTTGGTTATCGAAATTCGCACTCGATTCCAAAATAGTACAAAACCCCGCCCTCCAGATGTCAGAATGCTCCAATTCAGACGGGGCATGCTGTTTATCATATGACGTGCGGGTGAGGATGCCGAGGGCGGTGTGGGGACGCTAGCTATTCCCAACCAGTTAACTTTTTTTGCCGATGCAATTTTTCAAACCGCTTGACGGATAGCTCCAGATACTTCTCCTCAAGGTCAATCTCTATGAACTTTCTCCCTTACATTGTAGCGGCCAGGCCGGTCGTTGAACTCCCCGTGAAAGGGTCTAGAATTATATCGCCCTCGTTGGTGCTGGCCAGGACAATCCGCTTCAGCAGGTCCAGGGATTTCTGGGTGGGGAGCGTTTCTCGGCGGGTTTAGGTGTGGTTATCGCCCACACCGCGATGTATTTTATTGCACTGTAAGGAGGGAAATAATTGCTGATTATGTCCCTCTAAAGAGAACTCACCCAGGTCTGTTATGTCGGGGGAGACTCGGGCCAGGCTCTGAAACGTGTACAAGAAAGGGTGAGGGCGGCCAGCCCTAAACTACCAGCCCCTAAAGGAGCTGGCGTTTGCTGCGTGGCTGGAAGTTTACGTGCATAGGCCATGCATCTGATTTATCAAAGCTATTTCGCTTTGATTTCATGTACTACTTATTGGACGATGCATGGCGGCATATTTCTTGTTACATTCGAGTAAATGGCCGATTCATCCCTGGCTTAAAAGACCAGGGGGTTCTCGGCCTTTATCTCTAAATCTTTTTGAGAACCATCTTGCCGAAATCCTTTGCTTTTCCCGGAGAGATGATGCCCGGATGCCCGATGGCCGTTTCATCCGTCATGGCCTTCTCGACCGTGTCCCGGAGCAGGAAGGCGATGCCGAAATCGTTTGCCATGGAAATCAGGGTTTCCGGGTCAATACCAGCATTGGCCATCAAAGACAACATGTCAAACCTGTCCTTCCTGACCTTGTCCCTGAGAAAGTCGCTGCCCGCACCCGACCTTATGTCGTAAGCTCTGTCCCAGGCAGCCTTGGCCTTGAGCAGGAACAAAGCTTCCGGTTCCGGGACGTACAGGTCGGAATCACCAATCCTCATCGGTCTCTGATGCTTCGCAGCAATTGTCCAGGGCAGTTCGATGTCTGTCCCATGGACCATATTCCTGTCCTCCAGAGTGCAGATGTCCAGGTATGTCTCGGAGGATTCGTTGCCCGGCTCAAGGTGCTTTATCCACTCCGCGACCCCGAACGCTTTCTGTCTGAGAAAATAGCCGTTGTTGGCTAGATATAGGTCTGCCACCCTTCGTTTAATGTCCCAGGACGGCAGCACAACGTCGATGTCCCTGGACCCCAGGCCGGACGGGTTGTAAAAATATACCGCCCAGCCGCCGATGACGGTCGGGTGGTAGCCCAGAATCTCATTCATCCATCTGGCGAAGTTCTCGACCTCTTTGAGGGAGAGGTCTGTCCAGCGTTTTCCATACCTGGTCCATTCACCGTTCATATCTCCACGCCCCACAGTTCCCTGAGAAGCGGCTTGGAATAGGCGCCCTTGCCGTCGCAGAACATGTCTATCACTGTCTGGACCCTGTCCGTGAAATTGCCCTCGGGCGGCATTGCCGGGCCGGCCGGACCGTAGCAACAGACCAACGTGTTCCCGGGCTGGGCGGTTTCAAGGTATTTTTTGATGCCGTCCGGATCATCGGCATAGAACGACACCTCTCCGGGCCTGTAATAAGCTGAATACCTGGCCATGGCCGTTCCGAGGCAGAACACCGCCCCCCTACCTCCCAGTTCTTCGATTACAAGCTCTTCATGGGCGGCCACCTTCACGCGGAACGCCCTGAGTTCGTCCATGCGCCTGAACAGGGCCACATATCTCAGCAGGCCGACCGGGTCTGCCAGAACGTACCTGGAGCCATCCGGCCCCGTGGAGCGTTCCACGTAGCCGAGCCTCTGCAATTCCGTGATGACCTTGCTCACCTGGCCCACAGATACCCTGTTCCCGCAGAGCTTCCGGAGTCCCAGCTGGGAGAAACTGTTCGCGGACAGCGCTGCCTTCATCACCATCATGGTTTTCGGCTGTATGTGCTTCATAATTCACCTTTTGCTGAAACATTCACTAAATGGTGAAAGTAGTATAAATAAGGTTCGGCGTGCCCGGGGTGCGGCAGGCAGGTATCATCTCAATCTTGCCAGCATCTCCGCGGCCCCTATATCCATCTTCGAGAAGGCGAACCACTTCTTCCCCAGGTCCTTCAGGGATGCCCCGAAATGATATACTGTTGCATCGTCAATGATTATAAAACGGTCATGGGATGTGTCGAACTTACGGACTGCGATTTTTGGATACTGCCTGTTGAACCTTTCAACGTCCAGTACCAGTGCTTCCGACAGATTTCTGGTGAGGAGCGTCACGGAGACATTCCTCTTCCTTTTGGCGAGATGTGCCAGCACCGTGTCGTCAAGATAATTGTCGATGATGGTTATGGATTTATCCGCGCTCCTGAACAGGTCGGAGACGAACCTGTGCGCGTCGAAGACCTGGCCGTCGAAGAATATGCCCTGCCTGGGCCGGACCTCCCCCGACTCAAGCGCGTTCAGCACGTGCTCCATCTTCCGGTCGGTCTCGAATTGCCTGACCTCCAGGGCGTCCAGCCTCTGGAACAAAAGAGCATTGGAGGCGATGAAATGCCGCATGGCCACGAAGGCGTTGATTATCTGTATGCTGGTTCTCACCGCGGTATCGCTGCGCAGGACCGCCGACAGCATGGCCACGCCCTGCTCGGTGAAGGCGTATGGGAGATATTTCCTATATTTTCCCCGCCCGGTTTCTATGGTCGCAATTTGCGACCTTATTGTTTCATCCTTCTCTAAGGTTGCATTTTGTGACCTTAAAAGCCCAAATTCATCTTGAGACAGCTGAAACATGAATTGCTCTGGAAATCTATCTA
>JAUSPR010000135.1 GCA_030655715.1 Thermoplasmata archaeon | reverse complement strand
CCGATAATCCCACCAGACCATGTTGTGCAATTATCGTCGCTTTTGTAATAATGAAGCTGGGTGTTCGTTTGATCTATTATTACAACATGAACTGAACTATCATCTGCGGTCACATCTGCGATACTGCATATTTGGTTATTCCCTGCTGGATTAAAATCGTAAACTACTGGTGTTTGAAGTTCAGGGCTAATGGTTAATTTCTTGCCAGATAAATATGGAACGCCAACTTGAGAGCGGGTTTTAAAGACTAAATAAACATCGTTTCCTTTGAGTGCGATTGATGGCGATTCTATTGCGTTTATCTGGTATGGCTCAGCCCATGAATTACCGCTGTCATAGCTAAATAAAGTGAATACGTCATTACCTTCTTCCCATGCAATGGCAAGGTAATTGCCATCAACTGCCAAAACGATTGATGTAGCATCTGTAATTCTCGTGGATAATTCCGTGTCTGGGGTCCAGGGCTTTCCAAAATCATGGCTTTGCTTGTAAAATATAGATGTAAAAATTATTGATGAATTTAAATCCATTGCTCTGGAATCAATCCAGGCCATATGCAAAACATCATCATCTCCGCATATAACAACAGGAGATATCGAGTCCTCTTCGAATAGTGTTAATCTCCGGTTAATTGGTGAATTAACCTCTGAAACAACTAAATTATCAATAGATACACTTTTATCGATAGTCTCGTTTTTTATTTCACTAGCCTCAGTAGTTTGTGAAATAGCGATGAAAACGTTCCCCATTAATACACCAAGCACAATCCACACGAAGATTTTTTGCATATAATTTCCTCAAATATTATAGTATTACATTCTATATAATCTTACCGACATTCTCTCTTTTTGCTTAAATACGTCCCTCCCGCCTTTGTTGATATACACTCAGCCCCCAAATGAGCGCGAAAGCCCGGTAATAAGGCTTTCGTTCGCGCTCCCCCTGTCCACCAGTTAACTCAGTTGCGCCGCCCATTGCATAACAGGATTCATTCCCAAGAAGTGCCTGGCCCCTGCCCTCACGAAACGCTCACGCTCTGGATATTGTGATGCCTGCATATAATGTCCCGGAATATTTTCAGATTTCTGCCCTGCTTGCCAATGGCCTTGGCCTTGAGTACCGGGTTCACTTTCACGGTGGCATGTATCTGGCTGCCCCGGGTTTCCAACTCGACGCTCTCGACCCCGTAGGGATGGAAAACACTTCTCACGAACTGCTGGGGATCCTCCGAGTACTCGATTATCTGGATGGTCTTGTTGAGAGACTTTCTCAGCCTGGACACGTTCTCGCCGTTCTTTCCAACGGCCTTGTTTATCCAGCCATTGTCCACCATGAAGATAATCTTGTCTTCCATTTCCACGCAGTCCCGTATCCGGGCGTGGGTTATCTTCTCGAACAGACTGATATGCATCAATGTCTGGTTATCCAGTCTTACCTCTGCCATTATATTACCTACTTGGTGAGTATCTGCGATTCGCCGGGCGAGATGACTGTTACAACGGAAACCGAAAATGGCTTTCCGCATGCGGCCCCAAGCTCGCGGTTGTTACCAGGGAACTCTATGACCGGTATGGTCTTCTGTTCCTTCAGGTCCATTGCTGGGCAGTTGGAAGCTAGTACGATTAGTTTGCCCTGACCGCTCTCGATGGCTTTCTTGGCCTGCGAGACGCCGAATGTTACTTCGCCAGTCTTGGCCGCAGTTCTCAATGCTCTGTTAATATCCATTTCAATCCCTCTTCTTTTTGACGATGCCCGGTGAATATACCAGATTCACGGCCCCGGTACCGACCGTAACTGGCTGACATACAAAAATATTTTCTGAAACGCCATCAAGAGAATCAACTTCCCCGATTATTCCGGCCTTGAGCAGATGTGTCGATGTGATTTCGAATGCGGCCCTTGCCAGCACGCTGGATTTTCTTCCGGATATACCGTGCCGACCTATGGCTTTCACATCACCATCATTGGTCATCATGTCTGCTACCAGCATGATATGGCGCTTGTCCACTGTAAGACCTTGCTCATCAAGTGTGTTGGCTGCTTCGTCAACTATGGCATTCCTGGCAGCCTCAATTCCGAGAACCAAGGCAATTTCCATTATGCTGTTCGTCTTTGTCCTGGTATTGTCCACGTAATCGTTTTCCAGCATCTTGGCCAGGTTGGAACCTTCCGTGTAAACCACGTATTCGCCTTCCTGCATCCTGATAACTGCCTTCTTGATGCCTTCAATGCCGCGAACTCTGCAATCTCTTACAATCTCGAACAATTGCTGGAGCTTTCTGAATAGAGGTACTTCCGGCTTAACTGAAATCTTGTTGTGACCCTCTTTCTCTACAGCGGCCTTCAGCTTTCTCTCCTTCTTCAGAGCGAATATAATATTATCTATGGAAATTTCCTTCTTATCCAGCTTCTTCATATCTGGCTCGATAATCAGGCGCATACCGTCTATGTCGGTTCTCACAGCAGCGATATCCAGAAGAATAGTCTCCTCAAGTGTTGAAGCCACTTTTTTCGCATATGTGGAATCGCCCCTGTTCTTGAGGTCGCTCAGGTAAACAGTCATCATTGGCGTGCTTGGAATTCTCCTGGCATCCACTATCTCGATTAAACGCGGCAAACCCAGTGTAACACTGATTTCTGCCACACCTGCGTAGTGGAAGGTTCTCATGGTCATCTGCGTACCGGGTTCTCCGATGGACTGGGCCGAGACAATACCGATTGATTCATTCGGATCAATTTTGTGTTTCTCGTACTGTTCCAGGACCATATCAAGAACTTTATCAAGATCTTTGATTTTCAGGCCGAGTCTAACCTGGTACTCTGACAGCTCCTCAATGACCGCCCTTGGAAGTTCCGTACCTTTCTTTTCCAGGATGTCAAATATCTTTTGCTCTGGAGCAGTCATCGGATGGACCTTGACGGGAATCTTGAGGCCGGTGCGCTTCTTCGGTTTTTTATCCTCTTTCTCGGCCTTGGGAGTTTTAGCTTTGGGAGCGCTCTTCATATCGAGGTGAATCTTCTTGGCGCCAATCTTGTTCAGAAGGTCTTGAGCGTCTTCTTCAGAAACATACCTCACGATGAGTTCGAACGGAGTTTTCTTGAGGTCGCCTATCTTGAAGCCAGCGTTGGCTATCGCCTCGGAGACCTTGGCGCTCACGCCGCGGCGTATCAATGCATTTACCGTGTCTTTTCTTGCCATATTTACTCCTCCGTATCGATTTCGATATCCTCAATGCCCTCTTCGTTGGACATATCCCTTTCCAGGGCACCATAACTTGCAACGTTGAGCTTGCCGTCCAGGTCTATATCGTCCCGATCTCCGAGAAGCTGGAACAGAATGTCGTCAATGTCAGCGGCCTTGCCGTTGATTCCTCTTGACGGGTCAATTCCATCGTCTCCGAACTTGAACTGAATTATGGTTCCGGCAGTGTTCCTGACGCTACCGTCATGCATCACCTTCAGATCTTCGAGAGCATTGATAAGTCTGCGCTGCATGTAACCGGACCTTGATGTTCTGACTGCAGTGTCAACCAGACCTTCACGGCCACCCATACTGTGGAAGAAGTATTCAGTCGGCGCCAATCCAGACTTGTAACAGGACTTGACG
>JAUSPR010000130.1 GCA_030655715.1 Thermoplasmata archaeon | reverse complement strand
ATTCTGGCACCACCAATCAGTTTTATTAATAATCATCATGTCAGCAATGCAGATATTGTTTTCTCGACTGTTTACTTTGATAAAAATGGTCAGGAATCTGCTGGAAGAATGTTTTCATATAGTTCTGCTGGAAGGATGGCGCCTACTGACAACAGCATCCCCGGCTTCGACCTTCTGACAATCTCCATTGCGACAATCACAGCCCTGGCTATTGTGAAGGTACGGCGGAAAAGACAATAATGTGCATGGTTCCTTCGTGAAAACCCATAAATACCCGCATCAGGATGTATTCCTGGGTATGGAGAAAGTGCATGAGGAAGGCTATTGTTGTTCTGATTATCGTGATGCTGGTGGTGGTTGCGACCGTCGGGATATTTCTGTTGCAGGGCCCGGACGTTCCGGAGAGGGAGCTGGCGGAACAAATTAATGTCAATGGAAATACGTATGAAGTAGGAATCACCCCATATTTCAATGGCTATGAGGGAATCAGAACTGACGGGCCGCTCATGCATGGACTGACATACAGGATTAGACCTTCACTTGGTTCTAACCCCATTTCTGACCGCCTATATTCTTCAGCAGGAACTGGCTCAACAAATCAACCCTATGGATTATATTCTTATAGTCCAGCAGACGGAAGAAAACTCTGGACTTTCAACACCCAATCCCAGATATGTACCAAGACAACTGTAAACAACTTTGGCAATCAAACCAACCCATCGGAGGCTAATCTCAGATTATTTTTCGGTTGTGATGATGGTGCATTGTTTGTCCTTCGGGACGGATATATTGAAACAATCGCATTTGCTCCAGCAGGGTCCAATGTGTGGTCTTACCAACTTGATGGGAAGGCTGTAGAACACATAGCAATCCATGACCTGCGCGGAAATGGATTTGACAACTCTGACATGTTCTTTGCTGGAACAACAAACGGCACGCTCTACGCTTTCAATGGGCCAATATCCGAGTACAATCCAATTACTGGTCTGTATAATAATACTCAGCCAACCCTGGCTTGGGCAAATCATATTTCAGACTGGCCATTGACCTCCCCAACTGTTTCAGATGATGGAAAACATGTGTTCGTGGGTTCAAGAAATGGATTGCTCTATGGGTTCGATGCTGTCACTGGCATCGAGATTTTTGAATGGGGTGGACCCTACAGAGTATCAGATAATTACTGGTCAACATCGCCAGTCGCTGTTGGTACACCAGTAAAAATATATGCATCCACAGGAGATGGATTAATTCACTGCATATGGGGCTCAAATGGCACAGCGGTTAGTGGCTGGACTCATCTTGAGGACAAGCTGGCTGTAAATGGATATCAGCTGAAAAAACCGAAAGCAAAAATCGATGGCGGGAACCTTACTAATATTTGTGCAACACCAGACGATAATTTCGTAATGGTGGGTTCAGATACTGGATATGTCTATTCGATGTCTACTTTAGATATAAGCCAATCATTTGTTTTTGATACTCGCATCCACACTCAGAAGACACAGGTGAATGTCATTCCCAAATATGACGGGATATTTTCACAATCTGTTTTCATCGTTGCCAGACATCTTAACAATACGGACACAGACCCATCGGATGATTTCAGCCTCCTTTATCAGTTGGCCTCACCAGCTAATTCAACTGTAACATGGAGGTTGGCGGTGGATGGAGTTGTGCTGGGTTCACCGGCCGTCTTATCAATGAGTCGCAGATGGCCTGCGGATGTACTATTTTCAACAGTATCTTATGACCAGAATGGAACGGCTTCAGCTGGTCGATTATATTCATTTGATGCACGCGCAGAATTAATTCCTATCGAATCCAACGCCATCCCCGGCTTTGACCTTCTGACAATCTCGATTGCGACAATCGCGGCCCTGGCCATTATGAAAATCCCCCGGAAAAAGCGGTGAAAATGATGGAAACTACCCGCTGCCCGGCACCTGCCGCGCGCCCTTGCCCGAGTACACAGCTTCTTCAAAATCAATCTTTCTCATGACTGGCTGTGTGCCGATTTCTTCGTAATGATGGGCCGATAGTCCTGCAACCCTGCCGAATATGAATATTGCCTTTGCTGCCGAGGCATCCAGATCCAGGTCGGCAATTATCGCGCCGATAACGCCGTCAACATTGATGGGTAAATCTTTGCCAGTCACTTCCTTGAAGGCTGTGGTGATGTTCATCGATGTTTTCACGTTCGGCCCCGCAACACCGGAATCAAGGGCCAGTTTCCAGAGAACGTCCCGCCTTGGGTCGTTTTTATGCACCCTGTGCCCCAGGCCTGGAATGCGCTTTTTCTGGTCCGAATAACTCTTGATTATGGACTTGATGTCTTCTGAACTCACTGTGCATTCCTTGAAGAAAAGTGCGGCTTTTGCTCCTGCGCCGCCGTGAACATCGGTAATGGCACCGACGCCCTGGGCGATGCAAACCTCGTAACTTGCCCTGACAGATGAAGCGATGATGGTTGCCTGGGCTGACGGCGGCGTTACTCCATGGTCAACGCATGCAGTAATCATCGCCTCGAATAGCCTTGCCTTTTTATCGTCAATTCCCGGCTTGCCAGTAAATACAAGGCCCAATATTGTGGAAAAGTCCTCGTTACCGGTTATCCCGGATAACGCGTCTTCAGTTTTGTATAGCCGTGCCAGGTAACGGGCTGTGCGACCAAGTGTGAACGCAGTTTTCTTGGTTGGTCTGTCAGGATATTTGACAATTTCCTCATCCAATAAAAAGCACTTTGCCAGGCTCTTGGAAATGTCCTCGTTCGGGTTCCGGTCAACTACCGGCGACGGCAGCATCACGCCCTCCAGTGCGATTTTCCTCAATTGCGCCCTTGCCCGGACATCGGGCAATTCGCCTGCAACCAGAAGATGTATCACATCGAGAAATGTCTTCCTCTCGATTAGGTCTTTCAATGGATACCCTGAAATGAGCAGATTGTCCGGCACAACTTTCGTTATCTTGGTATTCCATTTCTCTGACATCAGTCGTTCACCTGTCTAATGGTGTCCAGTACTGTGCCGTCCCTGAACTGGACTATGGATACTATTCGGTCCTTGTATTCCGGTTCCGCCGGGATTCCGGTCTGGGCATAGGCCATATCCCTGAATTCCTTGATGTCATAGACCTTCAATGGGCTGCCTTTCAGGGCCTTGAGAAGGTCCTTTCTGGCCGGGTTGATGGCCACGCCTATATCGGTGACAATGGCATCCACTGAATGGCATGGGGTCGTAACCGTCGTGACCCTGTCTCTGATGATGGCATTCGTTTTCCTGTAGATGGGCATCATCATCATGGCCAGGTTGGCACCGGCCGCAGTGTCCTGGTGGCCGCCGATTCCGTGCAGAAGCCTTCCGTCGGAATGCGTGTTCACATTGATGTTGAAATCTATGTCTGCTTCGGTAGCGCCCAGCACGACAGCGTCCAGAATGTTCACCAGGCATCCCTTGTTCCAGGGATTGGCATAATAATTCGGGGTTATCTCCACGTGGTCCGGGTTGCTTATCAGGTCCTCGATGCTCTTCACATCGAAGCTCTGGCCGTTCAGTATCTTCGCGCAATTCCCGTTCTTGTAGATATCGACAACATGCTCTGTGACGCCGCCGTCAATGAAACAGGCAACGTATTTTTTTTCCTTGAGAAGATCGCCGACCAACTTGGTGGTGGCCAGGGATATGCCCCCGGCTCCGGCCTGGAAGGACATGCCATCCCTGAAAATGCCCGTGTGAACCATCAGGTCCAGCGCGTTCTGGGCAATGGACAGCTTCTGGGGGTCGGTGGCAATCATGGTGGTTCCGGATACGATTTTCTGATGATCTCCGATACTGGGTATCTCGACAACATGGTCAACATAATCAGCGCTTATGGAAATCGGTGTGCAAGGGTAATCGACCAGGTTATCCGTGATTATTACGACTTTTCTGGCATGTATTGAATCCGCAACCGCATAACCGAGCGAGCCGCATGCGCTCTTCCCGAACATGCCATTGGAATTGCCCTGGTCATCCGCGCTTGGTGCCGCGATGAATGCCACGTCGATCTTCAGTTCACCGGACTCTATGGCCCTGACCCTGCCGCCGTGGGACCGGAGAATGCTCAGGCCCTTCATCCTGCCGTGGGATATGGCGTCGCCCACAGGACCGTTGGCGCTGCCCTCTATGCTATGGATTACGCCCTGGTCTATCAGATCCACCAGCGGTTCATGAACAGGAAATAGCGCTGACGGAGCAACAGTGATGTTTTTGAATCCCAAGTCGGCGATAATCTTCATGACCAGGTTGGTGACA
>JAUSPR010000126.1 GCA_030655715.1 Thermoplasmata archaeon | reverse complement strand
TTTGGATACCGATAATATTCAGTAAATAAGAAAACTCGGGTTCGCATGCTCGAAAATCTATGTGTTGTATGGGTGCCCAGGGTGATTATCTAGGCTCCAAAAGATAATAACGAGTAAAGGCTACGGCACCAGCCAACTGCCCAAAACACCCCAACGTTCCGAATGCCCTCAGGCTTCGGATGTCGATTAAACCTGCTCGAAAATCGAATCCGATTGATTGGGTGCCCAGGGTGAAATTCCACCCTCCAGCGAACAAACGTTCAGTTCTGTTCCAAATGTTCCTCAGGACTTTGGATACCGATAATATTCAGTAAATAAGAAAACTCGGGTTCGCATGCTCGAAAATCTGTGTGGTTGTTACACGGATGGGTGCAGAGGAAGACCGCCATGCGCCGTACGTATCTTGACAAAATAAATCGAAGCCATATGCTTCGATAGTTAGGCGCATGGCCTACATATGTGACTTCCAGCCCCGATAACGAATGCGAGCCTTTTAAGGGGCTGGTAGTTGACATTCGATAAGCTTAAATCCAAATTGCCTTTCCGTCGCATTGGTAGATAAAATGAAGATGACCATAATCGGATGCGGTTCAATTGGAAAGACACTGGCACGTTTCCTCGAAACAATGGACGAAGTTGAACTGGTTCATGTCTTTGACACCAAGCAGAAGGCTGTTGAAGAGCTGATGACAGAATGCCAGAAAGTCAGATACGCAAACAATCTGGAGGACGCGTTCGAAAAGTCGGATCTAATAATTGAGACTGCATCCCAGTCAGCAGTTCATGAATACATTCCAAAGGCCCTGGAGATGGGTAAAAATGTATTGGTCATGAGTGTCGGCGCCTTTGTCGAGGACGATTTCAAGGAAAAATGCCGTATCCTGGCCAAGCAGAAGGGCTGCAAGGTCTACATTCCCTCTGGCGCCGTTTGCGGCATAGAAGGCATCTGTGCCGCGGCTATTGCCGAGATAGAAGAGGTAATAATCATGTCCTACAAACCGCCGGAGGCGTTCAGGAACGTGAAATACCTCAAGAATAAAGGTATCGATTTGGATAGCATCAAACGCCCAAAGGTCATTTTCAACGGCCATGCCAAGGACGCTGTAAAATATTTCCCCAAGAATGTCAATGTCGCTGCAACGCTAAGCCTGGCTGGCATAGGCATAGAGCGCACTGTCGTGAAAATAATTATAGATCCCAAGGCAACGCTCAATACCCACCGGATAATCGCCAAAGGAAAGTTTGGAGAAATCGAATGCTGGACAAGGAATATGCCTTTTCCCGAGAACCCGCGCACCAGCTATCTGGCTGCGCTGTCACTGATTTCCGCGGTTAAGAAGATTGCCGGAAGTTTCTGGGTCGGCGTTTAAACCAATTTCCAAACCTTACTAGCCAGGTATGAAACACGGGCCAATGTCCCTCAGGACTTGGCATGGAGATAAAATGTCCCTCAGGACTTGGCATGGAAAATGAATCCAAAGGCTTATTAATATAACCAATATGTACGATGACCTCCATTGGTGATTATATGAGATATACCAGATTTGAGAAGGCAAGGATAATCGGCGCAAGAGGATTGCAAATCAGCATGGGCGCTCCGGTCCTCCTGAAGGTTCCGGAAGATATGATTGACCCTATCGACATCGCGACTTTGGAGTACGAGAAAGGAATGCTCCCGATTACAGTCAAGAGAGCAGCTTTATAGGGGATATGAATGAGCTTCATCGAGAATGCAGTGGCCAGAAAGGTGCTTGATTCGCGGGGAAACCAGACCATTGAGGTTGAAATTCTTACTGAATCAGGTTACGGCATGGTCGCAGCACCGAGCGGAGCCAGCACAGGCGAGCATGAGGTACAATCCTTCCCCAAGATGGGCGTTGATGCTTCAGTGAAGATTTTTGAAGACGAGATAGTTCCCCAGATTATTGGCATGGACTCTTCCGAGCAGAGGGCCATTGATACCTTACTTCATCAGATTGACGGCACTCCGAACTTCTCCCGCATCGGCGGTAACCTCGCAGTTGCCACATCCCTATCCGCGGCAAGAGCAGCGGCATCGGCTTACGGAGTTCCGCTTTACAAGTACATGGGCGGCGCACTCGCCAGTGATATCCCAAAGCCACTGGGCAATGTTATAGGCGGCGGTCGTCACGCAATAGGCGGCACTGACATTCAGGAGTTTTTGGTCATCTCGATGGCTAAGAAAACGTCTGATTGCGTATTCGGAAACGCGTACACCCACAAACTCGTGGGCCAGATGCTGAAGAAGAAGCTTCCTGGCGCAGCAATCGGCAAGGGTGACGAAGGTGCCTGGGTTGCCGCACTCAGCAATGAGGACGCATTGTCATTACAGGTCGAGGCCTGTGACAAAGCCAGCTCCGAATTAGGATTCAAGGTTCTTCCGGCACTGGACATGGCCGCATCGGAATACTTCAAGAAGGGCAAATACGTTTACAAGGACAAGTCCTTTACACCCGAGAAGCATGTGGACTTCGTTGCCAGCCTGGTGAAGGAATATGGATTACACCTGGTCGAGGACCCGATGGACCAGAACGACTTCAAGGGCTATGCCAGCCTTACCGAAGCGGTGGGCAAGAAATGCATAATTGTGGGTGATGACCTGTTCGTCACCAATAAGGAACGCCTCACCACCGGAATCAAGAAGGGCGCGGCAAACGCAATACTTATCAAGCCGAACCAGATTGGCACCCTGACTGACACATATGAGACAGTGCAG
This sequence comes from Thermoplasmata archaeon, assembly GCA_030655715.1. Taxonomy (GTDB): domain Archaea; phylum Thermoplasmatota; class Thermoplasmata; order SG8-5; family SG8-5; genus UBA147. The sequence continues at coordinate 9,301 of JAUSPR010000126.1, read as the reverse complement.
CTGGCAAAGCAGAACGGTTACAAGACCGTAATCTCGCACAGGAGCGGCGAGACAACTGACGATACAATCGCTCATCTGGGCGTCGCATTCGGCTCATATGCAATAAAGTGCGGAGCTGTGGGCGGCGAGAGGATAGCGAAACTTAACGAACTCATCAGGATAGAAGAGGACCTGGAGGCATAGTAATGGACAATACCGAGCAAGCAGTGCAAGCAGAGCAAGAGACAAAACAGCCGTTGTTAATACCGGAGGAGAGCTATCTCAGTTCCGGAGTGCATATCGGCACCCAGCAGAAGAGCGCGGACATGAAACGCTTTCTATTCAAGGTCCGGAGCGACGGACTTTACATGCTGGATTTCAAACAGACAGACCAGCGCATCAGGACAGCAGGAAAATTCCTGTCCACGTTCGCTCCGGAAGAAATCCTGGTTGTCTCCGCAAGGCAGTACGGGCAGAAGCCAGTGCGTACATTCGCCAAGAAGATAGGGGCTCATTACTTTGCTGGACGTTTCGTCCCCGGAACCCTGACCAACCCCACGCTGGGGGATTATATCGAGCCACGGTTATTGCTCGTTACGGATCCGGCCGCGGACCAGCAGGCAGTGCGCGAGGCCCTGAACGTTGGAATTCCGATTATCGGGCTTTGTGACGCCAATAACGAGACAAAGAACATGGATATTATCATACCTGCCAACAACAAGGGCAGGCGGGCACTGGCCACCGTATACTGGCTCCTTACGAGAGAGTACATGAAGGGCAGGGGACTCGTCAAGAGCGATGAAGAATTCGGAATGGAAGTCGAAGACTTCGAAGCGCAATTATAGGCGGAAATGCGCCAACTTGAGGGCTGGCGCGTGGTATTCTTTTGACGGAAGGCCTCTTCCAGCCATCACAATTTCAAGAACGTCCAAAGCATAGCTTTGGATACCAGAAAAACACCTCCAAACCACAGTTCGGATACCGAAAAAAGTACCCAACAACCAGACATTCTGGGAACGAACGCCACCCCCGCCCTTTTATAACCCATCCCCAATCCCCCCTCATGGACCAACCTCCTCGCGAACTCCCTCATCCCTCCGCTCCAAACCAGAGTTTGGATGCCGATAAAACCGGTCTCAGCAAAAGCAAGTACCTCGCCGGCCTCCAGTGCCCCCTGCTCCTTTTCCACAAGGCCCACAGCCCGGAGCTCTTTCCCGGGCCTGATGCTTTCACCCAGTTCAGATTTGACCAGGGAACTGCCGCAGGCAAGCTGGCGACCGGGCAGTATGTTGGGGTGACTATTCCCGCATTTCCCATTGAAAATTCCGTCGAGCTTACCGAGAAGGCAATTGACCAAGGCGAAAAATACATCTTTGAGGCGGCCTTCAATTTCCAGGAGATTCATGTTAAAGTTGATATTCTGGTGAACCACGGGAACGGCCATGTGGACATAATCGAAGTAAAATCGTCCACCAAGGTCAAGGACGAACATATCGATGACCTGGCTATCCAGTGTTTTGTTCTGGAGGGAAATGATTTCGATGTTGACCAGATATTTTTAATGCATCTGAACCCGGATTATCTGCATCCCGAAGGCTCGCTTTTCACGCTGTCCGATGAAAGTGACGCTGTTGATGAGAGGATGTCGGATATTCCGGAGAACCTTCAGACTATGCGGAAGGTCCTCAGAGCTTCCGAACCGCCAGAAATTGGCATCGGCCCGCACTGCGGCAAGCCGTATGAATGCGTGCTGAAACCTGTTTGCTGGGCGCATGTTCCGGAATTATCCATCTTCAATATTCCCAATATCAGGGCCAACAAGTGGGAGTTTTACAGTAAGGGTCTTATCACGATTGACCAGCTACCGGATTGGTTCAAGGGAAAGTCTTACCAGAAGCCGTTCCTGGATGCCTGCCGAACTGGAAAGCCAGTAATTGACAAGCCGGGTTTGAAAGCCTTTATGGCCGAACTGTCAGAACCTCTGTATTTCATGGACTTCGAGACAATGCAACTTGCCGTACCGATACATACAGGTACAAAGCCCTGGCAGCAGCTCACTGTCCAGTGGTCGGTGCATACTCTCAAGAAAGGAAAACTTGAGCATCATGAGTTCATCCAGGATTCCGAAGATGACCCGAGAGTGCCTTTCATCACCTCGCTTCTCGATGTTCTGGGCGATACTGGTTCGATTATTGTTTACAATGTGGCATTCGAGAAAGGTCGCCTTGAGGAAATTGCCGAAGCATTCCCCGAGCACAAGCCGCGCATTGACAAGGTCATTGCCAGGCTCTGGGACCAGTATCTGGTTTTCAAGAAATTCTATTGTGATGCAGGTTTCAAGGGCAGTAACAGCCTCAAGAACGTTCTGCCGGTACTGGTTCCGAAATTGTCATACAAGGACCTGGATGTTCAGGAGGGCGGGACAGCCATGGTCGAGTATGCCCGAATGATTGCTTTGCCCGAAGGCGAAGAAAAGCAAAAAATCAAACAAAATCTTCTTGAATATTGCAAGCTGGACACTCTGGCTATGGTGGAGATTCACAAGGTTTTATGCGCTGGAGATCTGGAAGGTTAATAACCGCACTCTCGCACCGGCCAACGCCATCAAGCCCCGGCTGTGAGGGCTGGGTAGCAGGACACCCGGTCATCATTGATAACCCCAACTTTCCTGGCCTCTTCTACATCATCCCTATCACATAAGCAATATACGCTAACCAGAAGAATACCATGCTTATTGCAAACAGCACCAGCAACGCTGCGCATCCCTTGTTTTTCTCCCACACTATCATCGCTGCAATAGCATTGGCCCAGAACATCATGAAACTGATAGGACAGAATAGGCCTGGAAAATCTCCCGCCCCAGGCTCTCTGCCAAGCCATCCCAGTAGTAGCAAGGCCAGCAGGATGATGGTAATTGGGATTATCATCTTAGGCCAGGGAATGTTGCGCGATTCATCCTCGACCTTTTCCATAACTCCCTGATTATTCTCCATGAGGTGGTTAAAGGCATTTGAATTATTTAATCTGTCTATTACATCTAATAATTTAACTCTTATGTCCGTTCATCTCTCCATCTTAACCCAGCTGAACTTTGACCAGTACCGCCTTATCGCCTTATAGATGGCTACAAATTGGTCCTCGCCAAAGGCCTCGTTTTCCTCCATCGTGTAACTGGTGCCATCCTTGAACCCGATTACCAGAGATTCTTCAATTATCAGTTTCTCGTCCACGTTGTACTTATCCTCCTTGATAAGAACGGTTTCGACTGTTGTCCAGAGTATTGTTTTGATGATTTTTCTGCCTTTCTTCCTGACGAATGCTTCAGGAGTTATTGTGACATTTTCCCTCATGTGGCCGGGCAATATAGTGGAGATTCCGACCGCCAGTATGAGCATTATCAGAAGAACTATCAAGACCCAGAAGAATTTGCTCACGCCTCCTTCGGCATATATTAGAATGTAAACGAAAATAAGGGTTGACGCGAATATCATGGTTAATGTAGCCAGGCCAGGAATGCTGGAGTTCTTCCCGTGTATCTCGATTTCTGTCATGCTGTTCCCGTGCCAGTTAATGGCCTTGGAGCCTTATATTTTTATGCAGAGCGGTTAAGGCTCTCCAGGTACTGCCCGCAGTTTGATCCGATCTGGTTCTCTTCCATCTCCCCAATACTGAGAATGGTTTCAAAACCTTTTGACTCAAATTCGGAGACAAGGCCTTGGATGCTGGCCGGCCTTTCCGGGTCGAAGCCTGGCTGTATCTTGTGGTACTGTGCGCGGTATGTCGGATTGAGCGGTGTCAATTTGATTAAAAAGTTCTCAGGGTCGAAGAGCCTGGCAATTCTATCGGCATCTATCGGCACGTCCTTCATGACTATGAAATTCAGGGTTATTTTTCTGTCTCCCGGAGACCGGAATTGCCTGCCCAGGGCCGCTATCTCGGGCAGGATTAATCCCCTGATTGGGATTATTCGTCTTCTGGCTTCATCGTCCGTAGTATGAATCGAGAATTGCAACTGGAATTTCCCCTGGAAATATGCGTCCTTGAGCTTCTTCAGTTCCTGGATAAACGGCGCGCATGCCGAAGGCCCTACGGTGGACAAACTGATGACCAGATTTTCATGACCTTTCTCCCCCAGCTCCCGGAGAAATTCGAGAACATGCGGATTCAGGGTTGGCTCGCCCATCCTGGCTAGCTGAATTTTCCACACCTTGCTTGGTATTTTTCCTTCCAGATGAACCTGGTCGTCCAAGAACGTTTGACTGCCCAGATAATTGATTTGTTCTTGCATCTCCTGGGCAGTCAAAAACCGAACAAAACCTCCTCCGGCGTCGCACATCTTGCATCCCACTGGACAACCGACCATCGTGGAAATAATATTGACCCATTTCTCATTCCTTTTTTTGGGCGGTTGCACTGATTCACAGAACTCTATTCTGGAGCGGTCCTCCAGTTCTCCCACATGGACCGTTGCCAGTTCCGGGTTTCCTGTGCTCGAAATAACCTTCATTTTTTAGACCTCAGATATCTGTCCATTGTCATTGCCATGTCAACGCCGTCGCCAACTGCCATCGCGACCTGGCCCAATCCGCCCCGGGTCGCGTCTCCGGCCACAAGAAGTCCGGCAGGCGCATCGTCCATATCGAAACCGTTAAACTCAGGCATGCAGGCTTCCCTTCCAACCGCGACAAGCACCATGTCAAACGCACGCTCTTCATTTTCCAGAGCAAGCACAGCTTTATTCTCGTGAATTCTGGCCTCTTTTACTTCGCCTTCCAGCCATGTTATTTCTTCATCTGAAATTGCTTCCTGCTTCAATGCAAGAATTCCATCGGGCTCCGACCGGTGTAAAAGCGTAACTTTGATACCTTCCTCGGTCAGGCTGAGCGCCATGTCCATGGATGCTTCGCCGCCTCCAATGACGCATGCCTCTTTCACCCTGTGCCATGCATGGTAATCCGCGACTCCGTAACAAAGCAGCCCGGCCTCAGCCAGTTTATCTTCACATGTAAATCCGACTTTCTTGGGCCTTGTTCCTGTGCAGATTATTACACCATCGAACTCCTGGCCACTGATGAAAAAGCCTTTCTCGGTGAGAATTATCTCCTCCGCAGAACTGGAAATGATATTATCTACATACCCGAGGAACTGCTCCTCCATGAGCTTGGCCAGATTGTGGCCTGAAATCCCACCGGGAAAGCCGGGATAATTCTCGACCCAGCCGGCGTTCCACAATGCACCACCCACGCGTCCCTGCTCGAATACCTGGACCTCGATTCCGGCCCGAACAAGCTGAATTGTCGCGGCCATTCCTGCCGGACCAGCACCAATGACTGCAACTCTAGACATCTTTTCCCTCCAATAGTTTCAAGACATTATCAACAGTAACAATGTAAGCAAAGCCGTGCGCGAGCGTGGCCAGTGCTGCGAAATGCAGCATCGGGTCTTTCGTTGCGGTGGCATCGCCAACAAAATAAACATTATAACCGAGCTGGAAGGCCTCGCGGGCGGTCGTTTCACAACAAAGGTCGGTCATGACGCCGCAGATGACCACGGAATCGCAGCCCAGCTTCTTCAATTGCAAATCCAGGTCAGTGGAGGAAAACGTGCCGTACAGATGCTTATCCAGTACCACAGAATCGGCAGGCAGATTGAGCCTCGGGTCCACATCAACAAACGGACTGGATTCATCAAGAGTCGCGCCCCACCATCTGGTTGTCGGGTCTCCGCCTTCCCTGGAATAATATCTGGTAGCAAAAACAGGTAAATTCAGTTTACCAAATATCTCAATCAATTTCTGGGCTGGCTCAATAACCGCCTCGTAATCAGGGCTGTAGGCTGGCGCACCAGCATCGCAGAAATACCTCTGCATGTCTATGACCAGCAATGCTGGTTTCTTTGGTACAGGAGGTTCATTAAGGCCGCGGAGACCCTGGAGCTGGTACTTCCATTCCGGCTGCAATTTTTCTTCCATTCAATCCCTTCAAATGCTACTCTATTTTCCTGGTTTAGAGAGCTGGAAATTAAAACAATGCTCAAAGCTGATATGTTTTTCATCTATATAGATTTTCTAGCTTTCTAGAATGAGCCGGGTTGGCGTCCTATTTCCCTATTCCAGCTAACCGGAATTCTATACACATTCAAATATCTCCGAATGCCGAAAGCTTCGGATGCCTATCAAATCAAATTCGCGGCATACCCGAACGACATGACCCCGCCGACCGCCAGTATACCGATCAACAGCGTCCTTGAAATCCCGGCCCAGAGATTGGTCATCACGAACCAGTTCCTCTCGAAAACCTCGCCGTCCTTGTTCAAGATTGAAAACACGTACAGCGGGACCGTGTCTGTCATCATGGGCACGCACATCACCAGGTACATGGCAAAATATCCGTATTTCACGCAGAATTTCTCGACACGTCGCAGAAATTTCTGGAACCAGTTCCAGCTAAGATATTTGTTTATCAATTTCTCGGCCCTCATGCCGATAATGAACACTATCCATGCACCAAGTGCCTTGCCCAGGCCCATAACCACTGCAATGAGAATGAAAGCGCCCGCAACACCTAATCCCAGGAACTGGGAACCAGGGTCAACCAGGTAGAATATGAAACCCACGAGTACCACTTCCACAGGTATGGGAAGTATGACCGCGGCAAGAATCGAAAAAATGAACACGAACGTGAGATACATTGCCGGGTCCTTGACCAGGTCCATCAGCCACTGGACCCAGCTCTCGAACATTCAGAGCCCCCGGATCTTCATCTTGCTCTTGTCAGTTCCCAACAAAACCACCCTGCTGGGTTTCTGCTCGGCTAATATTTCGCGGCCAGTCTCCCTGGCCAATTCCTTCGAGAATTGCATGACCCTTTCCTGGCTGGGCATATTTTCATTGTGCATCCGTTCACGGGAATATCCAACAAACACATAACCTTTTGGCTCGATAAAAAGCGGGTCGGCCTTGTTGACCAGCCGCGCGTATTCCTTCTCCCATCCTACATTCCAGCCTTCGACCAGGGTATGCCTGATTACCGTACGAGTTCCCAGGCTGGGCAATAGTTCCAGCGTCTTGTTCAGGTTGCTCCACCCGTCCTTCCGGAGCGGAACACATAATTTCTTGTAAATCTCCTCATTGGGCGCGGCCACGGTAACATACAATTGCCTGGGCAGCGTGTCCATGTTCTCCAGCACTTCTGGCAGTGTTCCGTTTGTCACGAGAAATGTGGTCATGTCCCGTTTGTGGCAGGCCTCGAAGAAATCACTGAGCTGGCTGTACATTGTCGGTTCCCCGGAAAGGGAGCAGGCCACCATGTTCGGTTGCAGCGCTTCCTTGAACCTCTCCGGTTCGGTTCTTGAATCGCCCTTGTAGCCTGTGATCAGTTTTTGCTGGCCCCGGATAGCTTCATCAAGAATGAATTCAGGGTCATCTTCATTTGGAATTTCATTTTCCAGCAATCCCTGGTACCGCCAGCAGAACAAACAGGTCTGAGTGCAATTGTTTACAGCCGGCGACATTTGCAGGCATCGATGCGAATCAATTCCATAGAATGACTCCTTGTAGCACGGTCTCCCGCGGAGCAATTTTTCACCGAGCCAGTGACATAATTTAACGCCGGAATGGTTGCCCACAATATGGTAATGCTGTTTCTCGAGAATTGCTTTTATTGCATCGTCCATCTATTCACCCGAACTCGAAAAGCGATTTCTGCTGCTGTTTTTCCGGCTCCTCCGGTTTCTTGTCCGGGGCTGGTTCCTCGTCAGGCTCTTCTTCCGGCTCCTCCCTTCGCGGCCTGGAGACTGTATCGACCTTCTTGAGCGCGTCAAAGACATGTCTCACTGGATGTGAATCAGGTTTCGCATCCAGAAGGAAGCTGACTTCCTCTTCCGAGAGGTTCAGCTTCCTGGTCATGGAAAGTCTGAATTCCCTGTCCTGCGTATAAAGCTGCTTGAAATAAGGCAGAATATCCTGAAGCACCATCTTATTGCTGCCATGGTACAACTTTCCCAGCTTGGCAGCAAATCTGGACCTTGTCTCGCGGAAAGACCTTGACCTTGACATCTTTATCAGCCAGGTCGGAAAACCCAGCCGCACATAGCCCCTGTAATCCCTGGACTTGGAAAGGGAAACTCCGCAGGACATCATATCTCTGGCATAGCCCCAGAGCCCATAATATTGCCGCCTCTTGACCCGGCCGAGGAAAATATCCGCCCTGGAAAGCGCCTCGTAGCCAGCGCTCAGGTCCGCGGGTTCACGGTAAACCGCCGGAAGGTTCTGGTCAATCCATAGTATGAGCGTTTCCGGGTTCTCGTCAAGGCGCATTGTCGCTTCCCTGGAGCGTGCACAGTTGCCTGTCTGAAAAATGGTTTCAACGGTCTGGAATATCGTCGCAGAAACATCCCGGTCCCCGAGAGCGGCTACATGCTTGAACTCGACTTTTTTCCGGCCTTCGGCAATTGATTGTAGGTCATTAACCGCGGAACGAACATCGCCTCCTGACTTATCCGCCAGCTTGACAAGCGCTTCCTCTTCAACTTCAATGCCTTCAGCTTTGGAAATTTTCCTGAGAAGACTTACGATATTCACCTTGCGCGGCTTCATGAACTTGATTGTCGCGACTTTTCCCTCGATTACGGACGACCGTTTTTTCAGCGCATACCAGTCATTGACTATCAGAATAATGGGTTGATGGGTTTCAGTGATTGTCTGGGCAATGGCCTTTACACCGCCGAAATCCTCTCTCCCGAAAATATTGTCGGCCTCGTCCAACACGATAAGTTTACGGCGCCCGTCCTTTGCCATAACGAACTCACCGGAATCAGTGAACGTCTCGCCCATGGCCCCTCTAGTGGCGATGTTCTTGATCGCATCCGCGTTACGAGAGTCGGAAGCATTCATCTCCAGAACTTGCCAGCCCATGTCATTGCCCAGGGCAAGTGCCGCGCTGGTCTTTCCAACGCCCGGGTCTCCTATGAGCACGACGGCGCGCTTCTTGGGCGTGCCCTCGAGCCAGGCATTGGCCCATTTCTTGAGGTCCTCCTTGGGCTTGGGATTGCCTATGATATCATCCAAATGTTTGGGACGGTATTTTTCGGACCACTTGACCATGCAACGGGGTATTGTTAATGAATGTAAATACTTGACCCATGTCTATTATAGAAATTATTCATATTAAGAAGGGGGAAGGGCCAATTTTGTTTAGGCAGTATCCAAAGTCCAGAGGGACATTTGGACGTGCTTGGGACCGGGTTGGCCGGAACTGACACCCCCGCCCATCATCTTTGCCTCATCCGTTCCAAATGCCCTCTTGTTGCTCGTAGTTCCAAA
>JAUSPR010000124.1 GCA_030655715.1 Thermoplasmata archaeon | reverse complement strand
TTGTACCCTGCTGTCCTCGCCATCAAGTGAATGATCAAGCGCTTCCTTGACCTTTTTTCTGGAGATGGAACGTTCTGACGTTTCGTCACAATTCGTTACATGGCACTTTTCCGAAGGTTTTTCTTCTCTGCTTCTCCTCATAATCTCACAATATAGTATCTGGATAGACATATTAAAGGCTAACGCAACGGAATTTATACACCCTCGTTGTTCAAGACGCGGAAACATGGAACTTTATCTCGTAGGCGCGACCGCTGCGGTACTCACTTCCGCATTATGGACGGTAAACGCGGTTCTGTTCACCTCAGCAGGCAGGAAAATCGGTGCCATCAGCGTCAATGCCTGGCGCATTCTTTTCGCCCTGATACTGCTATGGGCGACCCATTTCATTCTTGTAGGGCGGCTTTTTCCTGAAGGAACCCAGGAACAGTGGTTCTGGATTGGCCTCAGCGGTATTGTCGGTTTGGGAATCGGGGATTTCGGCCTGTTCAGTTCATTCGTCATAATCGGGACCAGGCGCGCAGTGCTGGTCATGTCGCTATCCGCGATTTTTGCCACGATTGCGGCATTCTTTCTCTTCGACGAAATCTTGACAATAGTCGCATTCATGGGAGTTGCCATCACTCTCTCCGGTGTTATCGTGGTTCTACTGGAAAGTGAAGACAAATCCAATGAGAGAAGGCTTACCAAAAAACAAAAAATCAAGGGAATATCGCTCGCAATGGTCGGCGCAATCGGTCAGGGCCTTGGCCTGGCATTCCTGAAAAAAGGCATGCTGCTTTACCCGGAAACCACCGCGCTGGGGGACGTATTATCCCTGGCCGTCGCTTCAACACTGATGAGGATGATGCTGGGCGCGTTGTTTGTCTGGCTCGTTATCGTGCTCTGGGGAAAGCTGCCGGATATTAAAAAAGCCTTGAAAAAGAGGCGAAGCATGAGGATGGTCTATGCTGGCGCGGTGATAGGGCCGTTTATTGGTGTGACATTGTCCACAATCGCGGCCTACCTTGTGGCGGTCGGGGTCGCGCAGACGCTCATGTCCCTGATGCCGGTGATGATTATCCCGGTCGTGTGGTACACATACAAGCAGAGGACGAGCTGGCGGGGGATTGTCGGCGCGTGTGTGGCGGTTGTGGGTGTGGGGATGTTGTTCTTAGTGTGAAACTAGCAAATCCAATCCATTATTAACGTTTGTCAACAACATGCCCCGCCTGAATTATATCTCAAGGAAACTGGAGGGCGGGGTAATGGAAGCTCATGTTATTGAGTGACAGCATCTTGAGAGCAAAAGAGCATTTTATTCTCCCTGTTTTAGGGCGCCCCGTCTGGCATTATGCAAGCATTTTATTAGGGCGGGGGGGTCAACGGCACCCGGACACCTCGGCCCCTCAGCTTTCAATTTATCATGGCCAGGGGGGATAAACACCGCGCGAGGTAATGAGGGCTTGTTTTTCTGGTTTAATCGGAGACACAACTTAAATATATCGTATTGGTTTCCAGTGATAGTATTAAAGCAAGCCACCACCAAGGGCCCGTAGCTTAGTCCGGTGGAGCGTCTGGCTCATAACCAGATGGTCGTCGGTTCAAATCCGGCTGGGCCCATTCTCATTTTTTATGTTCGCGCGCAGTCTATAACCAAAAATCCCGCGGACACACGTCATTCTCGCATTGTCGTTGTCAGTTTCCTCCGTTGATTGCCGTCAATTTGCCAGCACAGTACATCGAAGCCGACTGGCTTCGATAATTCAGGCAATCAACTGACTGAACGAGGGCATCCGGCCGACCATTGCATATTCTCGTAAAGGCTGGTTGCCCTCGGGTATTCCCGCCTAACCTTAATATAGATGAATTAACATGTTCTTAAAAAAAGGAGGAAGAAAATGAACAAATCTGACATGGCATATTATCTGGGGTACATCACCCTTTTCATAATGCTGGGCGTGTGGATGCTGCTCTGGGCAATGAAGGTTATCGGTTTCGGGGACGCTTTCCTGCTCTGGCTTCTGAGCGCGGGCGTACTTCTGATTATAATTAGCGCGAGCGGTGCTGCCAGCACCATGGGAAGTGCGAACTTCCTGCTCGGTACCGGGCTTCTGCTTTCGGTTTTCACGCTCATAATGCTGGCCCTAACCAGCAATGCGATTGGCGGGCTCATTGGCGCGGCAGTGGGAATAATTCTTATAGGCATCATAGGATTGGTGCTGCTGTACAGGAAAATCAGGCAGGAGGCTTGAATATGACTGACTTGAGAGACAAGGTGAAGGCTGACCGGGGCATCATAAAGCACATCCAGCTGATAATCCCGGGTTACAGGGGGTACAGGATTAAGGAAGACCTCAGAATTGCTGACAGGCTGCTGAGGGAGGAGCTGGCCAATCGATTTCAGATTGCCGCAACATCGTTCGAAGGTGCGAAAAAAGCAATGGCAAAGAGGAATGCCATCGACCTGATGGAGGACATGGGCGAGTTGGTTACGCGCGTCAATGCCAGCATCGAGCGGTTGAAACATGCCGAACAAGGATACACTGGCATTTCACCGGATTACAGGATACAGGAACCGCAGCTCAACCAGATGTATGATTGGGACATGGGATTGCTTAATATAATTGAGGAATTGCAGAGAACGGCGTTTGAACTGAGGGACGGAGCGTCCGCACTTCCTGAACCGGAAATGGCCAAGGCGATTACCGGGGCCCTGAGAACGATTGAGAATTACGAAATAATATTTGACCAGAGAAGAGAATCTATAGCTGGTCTGACAATAACAAGGTGATATTATGGCATTTGGCAGAGGAAAAAGCACGAAAGGCGACATAGCGCGGAACACGTATAGCTGGCCCAATGAATTCAAGGGCGAGAACATCATGTACAGGCTTCCGACGAACGTTTATTACAACGATAATATCGTGGTCAATGAGGATGAATACGCCGTTTTCATGAGAGACGGCAAGGCCATGCATGTTTTCGACCAGGCTGGCAGATACGCTCTCACGACCCAGAACGTTCCGATACTGAGGACCATACTTCCGGCAATAACCGGAATCAAGCAACTTGGAGAGGTCTATTACATTCAAAAGCGCGAGATGAGAGGTAAATTTGGCACTCCGGAACCGCTCACGTTCAGGGACGCGGATTTCGGCCTGGTAAGGCTGAGGGTGTTCGGGCAGTTCGCCTACAAAGTCGTGGACCCGTTGATGTTCATTACCCAGTTCGTCGGAACAAGGGGCTGGTCAGGCAGCGAGGAGGTCATTGAATGGCTTAGAAGCGAGCTAATCCAGACTGTGAACGACGTACTTGGCGAGCTGAAGAGAGACAAGAACATGGCACTGGTGGACATGCCAGCTTATATTAATGAGATAGAGCAACTAATTCTCACCAAAATCGACGCCGAGGCCAAGAGATATGGCCTGGACATTACAAATCTCGCAGGCATAACCATTACCCCGCCAAAGGAAGTGCAGGACGCTATTGACAAGAGGGGCGCAATGGGTGCACTCGGAGTCAATTACACCCAGTACCAGACCGGTAAGGCAATTGAGGGCGTGGGTGAAGGTGCAGCACAGGGCGGCGGCGGAGGCGCAGGTGCGCTGGCCGGCCTCGGGGCGGGCGCGGGAATTGGTCTTGGAATGGGCGGGGCAATGGGCCAGGGAATGCAGCAAGGTACTGAAGTTCAGACACAGGTAAAGGTCAAGTGCCAGGAATGCGGTGCACTGGTCGCGGAAGACGCGAAGTTCTGCAAGGAATGCGGCAAGCCAATGGCCAAACCCGGAACTGCAAAATGCGCAAAGTGCAATGCCTCGATTCCGGAGGACGCAAAATTCTGCAAAGAATGTGGTGCGCCCACCAAGGTCAAATGCCCGAAATGCGGAGTCGATATTGCTGCTGGAGCAAAGTTCTGCAAGGAGTGCGGGGAGAAGATTTCCAGTTAAAGAGCCAGCTCGTAATGAATGCCTTCCTGCTCCACCACGTAGCCCAGTGATAAATAGAGCTTGAGGGCATTACGGTTCTCCGCGTCCACACCAAGATACATTGTGTCCATGCCCTGCTCATGGAACCAGTCCATGGCATCCGCGAGAAGCACCCGGCCCAGGCCTAAACTTCTGAAGGGCTTTCTCACGCCGAGAATGTTGGCCCAGCCAGCTTTACTATTATTCTGTTTATTGTACTGGTGGTTGATTTCGTAAAAACAGACGCCGACTATTCCGTCTCCTTTTTTGGCTAAGGTTAATCGCAGTTTGCATTCTCCTGTCTTCGCTTCCTCGTCGCGAACCTTGATGAAACGTTCTACTGGTGATGGCGAAAAATTATAGTGATTCGCAAATGAATCGTTGAATACGTCCACAAAATCCGATATCTCAGAGTCCGAGGACTCATCCAGCATTATGTGATGGAATTGAAAACCCTCCGGAGTTGGTAAGTTCAGTGGATGCTCCTGGTTTTTACAGGCCATCAAGTAACCATGTCTGACGTCCTTCATTCCGATTTCCAGGGCTATGTTATTTCTCCAGCCAGATGCCTCGGGTGTAAATAATTTTGCTGAGCCAATGCCTCTTGATCTTAGAAAATTTAAGGTTGCATTGAACATATGGCCTTCAATGCCCTTGTACCTCCATTCTGGAACGACGGCCAAACTCACGCTTGCATCGTTGTGGCCATTATCAAGTCTTGATTTGGATATTGTGGAACCACCATAAGCAACAGGTTTCGAGTCCGCAAATCCAATCAAATACCCATCCGCGTCGTAATCCTTCTCTCCGAAGGTCCATACCCTCACCAGTTCCACGGAATTATCCACGCTGTGCTTCAGGTCTTTCGCACTGCTGTTCATAATCTCGGTCATGGCCTCCACGTCATCTTCGGTCGGATGGCGGTACTCGACGTTCATGGAATGGGGGATGCCATCTTGAAATAAAATATCTTGCTTGCTGTGTTTCCTCAAATCCGTTTGTAAATCTCTTTCCCCATGCCGCCGTGCTTCAGATCGCCCTCTATCTCCTTCAGAAGCTGGATGCGTTTGAACGTGGATGGATGTGTGGAGAATATCTGGGTGCTTCGATGGCGTTTTGCGTCCTCTTCCATTGCCAATCTCAGCTCTCTTTCATCCAGGACGCCATCGCCGTCCAGGTCATATTTTCGCTTGTTCTGCATTATGGAACTTATCTCCCTTTTGGCAGAGAGTGGGTCACCGATGTAGAATGAGCGTGCCGCACCAGGCTTCTCCTTGGTCATACTCAGGCCGTAAGTAATCTTGGCCAGAGCGGAGCTGAGGCTGTGCGGGTCATTCGTGGTTACTGCGGAGAACGTATCCGCATAAAATTCTCTTTGCCTGGATAGCCTGAGAATCATGAGCTGCGAAACAACATACACAATCAACCCTATTACGGCCGCAGCAATGAGGGCACCGCCACCTTTGTCCCGCCGACCCCCGCTCCAGAGAACGCTCCTGGCCAGCATGTAGGCAAGCAATGGCACAACGCTGACTATTGTCATCACGGCCATATCATTGTGCTTGAGATGACCAATCTCGTGAGCCAGCACTCCTTTAATTTCATCTTTGTTCAGTTGTTCCAGCAACCCCATGTGAACTGCGAGAGTTGCCGAAGACCTTGAACGGCCAAACACGAATGCATTGGGGCTCTTGTCAGGGCAAACAGCAAGTCTGGGCATGGGGACTCCGGATTTCTGGCAGAGTTCCTTGACAGTGTTCTCGAAGAACGGATTTTCTCCGGGTTTCAGATACCTGAGCTTCGAGGACCAGCGTATGATGCCAGGCGATATTGCCCACTGGATGAGGACAAAAAGGATTGTAATCATCACTATGAAGACAATCTGAATCCAGAACGGGAAAAACGTATCCTGCATATACCACTGGACCAATGTACTGATTACCACAAGTAGGGCAAACAACAGTCCGAATATCAGTATCAATGTGAGAGCCATGCTCCTTTTCAGCGCGCCCAATGAGGCCATGAAAAAGGTTTATACCCATTACTCATATATTCTTATCGGTAATGGAGTCAATATGCCTGAAATAATGCAAAAATTAAATTGCCCTGATTGCGGGGGTCCATTAAAGGTCCAGGCAGGCGACGCTATAGTCACATGCGGGTATTGCGGTTCAGACATTAATTTAGCAGTGGGTTCGAAATATTTCCTCAGGCACAGCATTATTCCGCCGAAGATCGGACCGGATTCAATCGACGCCATCATCAAGGGATGGATGGGCCGTGGGTTCCTGAAGCCAAGCGATCTTACCAGGAAGTACAAGGTCATGAGCAAGGAGCTTCAGATTCTGCCGATTTTCATTGTCCATGCAATCGCCAAATCCAGTTATGAAGGCGTGCTCACCAGGACCGGCCAGCCCGTGGAAAAGAAGGGTGTTCTGGAGAAAGAATATTACTGGAAAGTGCTGGGCCGAAGGGCGTCAGCATTCCCGACCAGGGAATACGAAGTTCCGTTGGCCGCGAAAACAGAATTTGAAATTTCCGCACTGGTCCCGGGAGCCAAGTTTCTCAATTCAGAGCTTGGGGATGAGGAGGCCGTCAATATCGCCAAGCAGGAAATCGAGAGACATCAAAAATTCCTGCTGGAAAAAGAGCTGGATGAGATGTCCCGGTTGGACACTTTCATTGAAATCAAGGACACGGAATTTCTCCATGTTTCGGCCTGGTTCGTGACCTACGAGTATCGGGGAAAGGTTTACAACCTGATACTGGATGGCGCAACCGGCGAGGATATCGTGGCAGAGATACCACAGGAAGAAAAGAAAGGTCTATTCGGATTATTCGGAGGCTGAACATGTCAGATAAATTGTTACAACATAAACATTGCAGGAGCTGCGAGAAAGCCATAAAACTGAAGGACGATTATTGCAACGATGAGTGCAAGACCCAGCATCAGGGTTATCTCAGGAAGAAAAGAAACCAGCTGTATATTCTGATGGCTATAGCCATGGGCCTGATGCTGGTAACGCTGTTGGTTGGCGGTT